>DATARJ010000113.1:0-4628 GCA_036264205.1 Methylocella sp. | reverse complement strand
CCAGCGGAGCACGGCTTCCGCCGCCGCAAGATCGCTGATGTCGAGCAGGCGGCGCTTCAGCTCGGCAAGTTTGGTCTCGGCCGACTGGCGAGTGCGGATTGGCTTGGCGGCTGGCGCCCGCACCTTTGCGACGCCAGCGCCGGCCTTGGTTTTGCCGGCCTTGTTCATGTCTGGGGATCGTTCTTGCCGGGCGTTCCGAACAAGGCCTCAAGGGACAACGGTTTCATTCGGCATTCCCAGATATCTATCGGTTCTGCCTCATCATACCCTTGTTTGACTCACCCGCAATGCACGGAACTCGGCGCCACATATTGAACACGCGCGCGCACCATTGGAAACTCCCATGTATTTCGGCGTTGGGCGCGCACGCAAAAGGCGGGCGCCAACGAACCCCCGAAGGCCTAGCCAGCGGATTTACAGTCCGCCCCTTTGCCCTCGGGACACTCTCCGCTCCGCATCAAAAACTATCTGTCGCGGCGAAGATAGATCTTGCGTACCCGCAGGGAGAGGCCGCGCGGCGCCTCGGCGATGCCCGCAACGGGGACAAGCGTCACCTGCAAGCCTCGGGATTCACTCGAAAGATCGAGGTTCGAGACATCGAAGTCGCGGCTGACCTCGATGCGTTGCCTCTGGCCCCCGCCATATTTGGGGTCAATCGCGATATATCCGACGAAGTGCGGATCGTTTGTCGAGGTTTTGGGGGTCGCGTCCGGCTTGCCCACGAACACATTTATGCGGAGCGGGTGAACCGGCTGCCCGCTGACCCCTTCGATCGCGAGGATTACCGGTGCGGCACCGTTTTGCGCGGCTCGCAGAGCCGGCGCAAGCTCGGGAAGCGGCGTCAATGCGACCGTCGCGGGAGCGTTTCCCAGAGAGAGGCCAGCGACCGTGGTTGTCAATGCCAACGTCTGGCCTTGCGCGCGTGCAGAGCCGCCCCAAAGCCCCATGCCGAGGATACCGAATACGGCGCCCTGAAAAAGGAGACAGCTTGCACCGAGCCAGAGTGCAGGCCAGCAGTCAAGGGTGGCGCGTCTAAAGCCGGTCAACGTAGATTTTCTTAAAGCTGACGCCAGGGCTTGGCGCTGCCGGGGCCAGACCTTCGGCGGCCGCCGGAACGAGGGTAACGGTCAGGTTGCCCGCGGCCTCCTTAGCGACTTCAGCGAGCGCCGCGGTAATTTCAAACGCCGTGTTAATGCTTGGATGATCATGCCCTTGCGCCTTTTTGCTCTTCGCGAGGACGGTCACCGTGCCGACGAAATTCGGCACGTCCACTCCCGTCTTCGCAGTTGCGTCCGGCAGATTGAGATAGACCCGGAAGAGTGTCTGGGACGTCGGGGGGACCTCGATTCCCTCAATGTGCAAAACATATTGGGGCGCCGCTTCCGCGGTCAGCGCGGCGAAGGAATTGGCGACCGGCGGCGGCACCACGATTGACTGCGTCACCGGGGCCGAACCAAGCGCCGTCGTGGCAGGGGCGTTTTCGATGGTTAACGCAGGTTCTGGCGCGGCGGTGGCGACAACCGGAAGGCGTGGCCGCTGGGTGAACGACCAGACTGGCTGCGGCGAAGGCGGCTGATACTCGCTTCGCAGCGAGCTTACCGGATCGATCACGTCGGAGATAGCGATTCGCGTCCAGACTGAATTTTCGTCGTAGAACTCCCAGCCATGCGAAAGCCAAGCTTGATCGGGGAAGTTTTTATGGTGCGGCGAAAGATCAAGCCAAACGCTCCATAGGCGGTCGATATTGCCGTGGTGGCTGAAGAACACAGGGTCCTGCGCGGCCGTGGTAAGCACGCCCATGTCGTTTCTGCCGTCGCGCATCGCGGTATCGCCGGTCCAGACGTGCACTGGGCCATGCGGCTGATTTTCGATCGCGCCAGAGCTTTCGTTCTGCGACCCCATGAAGAGATTGTTGGTGGGCGCGTTCATGGTCAGACTCATGACCCGCGCGCCCACGACGCCCACCGGTATGTGGCTGCCGGGCCGCGCTGAGCGCAAAACGTCATAGAGCGGATTGGACCTGTTGTTGGGGTCGCCATAAACGGAGGGAAACACCTGCCTTCCTTGCGAATCCCAATCCCAATAAGGCAGCGCGAAGGTGTCGTCGTTGATGAGCTTGCAGAGAATTCTCTCATGAAAATAGAGAAACGCGCGATGCCATGGTAAAAATAGCCAGCTTCCGTGGATGTCCGGAGCGGCGCGGCCATTGCTGCCGCCGCCGCAATACCAGCAATGGACATGACCTTGGCGCAACCAGCCACGCGGATCGTCCGGGTGTTGCACGGTAAGTTTTCTGAGCGCGGCATAGGCGGTTTTTAGCCGGTCGGCCTCTTGTTTCGATAATTCGAACGCGCTCTTCCGGGTGCGGACAGGCAAGGATGACTTTGGTGCGAATACCACCGCGGTTTTCCCCTTGACGCCTGGGGGCGTGCAGTCCCTTGGCTCGTCCGATCCCCGTTGCGCCAATGCTTGTAGGCCGGGGGCGGCGGATCCCGCGATCGCGATGGCAGATCTGCCAAAGAGTTTCAATAAGCTTCGCCGCTGCATGGCCCCAGTAAACGGACTCAGGGCGTCATCAATTTTGTTCATGTCGTCCTCCCTCAAAAAACTTTTCTAAGAGCTGCGCGCTAAGAACGGGCCGCTCCGCTCAACCAAACTCGGACGTGAATGAAACCGGATTCGCTGTAATCGTGCGGGCCCCGCGTCCTTGCACTGCCTAAATCGCGGCAGCGCAAAGGTTAATATGCACGAAAGAGATCACTTTTCAACTCACGCCCGCAGGCGTCATGGAAGGCTGAAAAGACGCCGGAATTGGGAACCACGCCTTGGTGGGGGAGGTAGGACTCGAACCTACGAAGGCTTAGCCAGCGGATTTACAGTCCGCCCCCTTTGCCGCTCGGGACACTCCCCCAAATGCCCGTAGGCATGGGCGCACGCGTTTATGCGAACCGAGCTTGCCGCTGTCAACTCAACGCCGGAAATTGCGCCCCATCGATGCTTTGCATTGCGAGCCGAGAGTTGCCGTGACAGGAACTAAGCTCCTCCTCCAACGTTTGGACACACGATTTGAGACACGACAAGTCGACTCCCCGCCGAACCGCCGTCGACAAAACCTGGCGCCCGCAGCTTCGTCCGGCCGTTCCCGGCGAAAGCGCACAACGTTTAGACCGAGCGCCGGGGCCGAAGTTCCGGCGCGCGGCCAGCGGCGTCGCTGTTCTTTATGGCTTTCACGCGGTGCGCGAGGCCTTGCGTGGCAAGCGACGAAGAATCCTCGATATTTATGCCACCGAAGCCGCCGCCCGCCGACTCGAAGGCGAAATCGCGGGGGCTGGGCTCTGTCCCCATATCGTCACGGCCGAGGACCTCGCCCACCATCTTGGCGCCGGCGCCGTGCATCAAGGCGCCATGCTCGAAGCTCTGCCGCTGGAGCGCCTCGACCTGTCCGAGATCGTATCGCGAAGCGGCATCGTGCTCGTGCTCGATCAGATCACCGATCCGCATAACACCGGCGCGGTCCTGCGCACGGCCGCGGCTTTCGGCGTCGATGCGGTAGTCGTGACGCACCGTCACGGGCCAGAAATGGCGGGCGTCGTGGCGAAAGCGGCGTCCGGCGGCCTCGAACATGTGGCGATCGTCGGCGTGGTCAATCTCGCGCGCGCACTCGAAGAGTTGGGCGAGATGGGCTATCTGCGCCTCGGCCTCGACTCGGAAGCGGAGCTAAATCTGGCGCGGACGCCATTGCGGCGGCCGATCGCGCTCGTGCTCGGCGGCGAAGGCAAGGGGCTGCGGCGCCTCAGCCGGGAAAATTGCGATTTTCTCGTGCGCCTCGATATGCCGGGCGCGATCAAGAGCCTTAATGTCTCGAATGCCTGCGCCGTGGCGCTGACCCTGTTGCATGCGGCTCCGGCGGGATAGACCTATTCCTCGCCCTGTCCCTCGTGGCTGCGCGCGGCATAGGTCCACGGGCGCCACCAGCGCGCGTGGCTTGGCAAGGTTTTGGGCACCGGATCAAATCCAGATGTGCCCCAAGGGTGGCAGCGGAGAAGCCGGGCAATGCCCATCGCGCCTCCCGCCCAAAGCCCATGGCGCGCGATCGCCTCGTCCATGTAGGCCGAGCAGGTTGGTAAGTGCCGGCAATGGGTCCCCGCGATCGCGGACAGGGTGAGCTGGTAGGCGCGGATCACGAAATGCGCGCTGAAACGGCCGGTCCGAGCCAAAAATTGCATAAGTCTCGACGCCGCGCGGCTCATAATTGTGGTCGACTGTGGCAGATATGCACTGGCGGGTCCGGATGCGACAGCTCATAATACCAATTCTCGCTGATCATGACCGATTAGCCTTCAACTGGCCGATACCAAATCGGCGGGGTGTTGGCGTCAGAAATCAGGATACGGCGTTTCTGCCTGCTTTTCGTTGCATCTCTGCCACAGTGTCGCAGATAATCTGGTGAATAGTCCAAGTTTGATTGATGACCCAGAAATTTTGCGTAACCTTGTTTGTACACTTAACTTAGATGAGGAGAGGGATCATGTTACGTCGTATACTCTTAGCTTCCGCAGGCGCCATGGCCCTTTCGGGCGCGGCCCTCGCAGCCGAACCCGCCCCCGCCCCGCCTCCGCCTCCGCCTC
>DATARJ010000012.1:0-3508 GCA_036264205.1 Methylocella sp. | reverse complement strand
TATCGTGATGGGCGTGGGCGGCTTCATGTATGCGAGGACAAGGCTTCCGACCTACGGCACCAAGGGCTGGTCGATTGCCTACGTTCTCCTGTTCGTCGGCCCGTTCATGATCTTCCCGAACGTCGGCCTCAACGAATGGGGTCACACCTTCTGGTTCATGGAGGAGCTGTTCGTCGAACCGCTGCACTGGATGTTCGTCTTCTTCGGCTGGTTCTCGCTCGCGGTCTACGGCGTGGTGCTGCTGAACATTGGCCGCGTCGTCGAGCTTGCGCACGGCTACGAGGAGCTGTTCGGTCTCGAGCCGGCTGAATAAGTAAGCGCTGGCGGAGCCGATTGCTCAGTCGGATCCCACCAGTGTTCGGCCTTGGGACGGTGGTTCCAGGGCGTCACTTGCACATGCCTGTTAGGGTTAAGCTCAACTCAAATCCGCTCCACTGTTCCGGCGCCAATCGTTTGGAAATTATGTCCGGGGAGCAAGGGCGAGACGAAATGCCTCGCTGAATCGCAAGAGTGATTTCCTCCGCCGGATCAGCTCCGGCGGGGGAAATATTATGGAGCTCAATCGTTTTAAAGCCGCGGATGATCTGTTACTCCGGCGCTTTTCCAAAGTCCCCTACCCGATCGCGGCCAACGGCCGAGCCCCCGGCCGGAGGCAGATCAATAGATATTGATTATGCCGGGGGTAGACAACTATTGATTCAAAAAGGGCGCGAATAGAAACTCATCACCCATGGAAATCCATCAGATCAAACATTTCATCGCGATCGTCGAGACCGGCAGTTTCACGAAAGGCGCAGACCGCGCGGCTGTCACCCAGTCCACCATATCGATCAGCATCGCGAAACTTGAAGCGGAATTCGGCGTCCAATTGTTGGAACGGCGCTCGCCAGTGGTTCCGACCGGCGCGGGGGAGCGCTTGGTCGAAGTCGGCAAGACAATTTTACAGCTATGCAGTGTGGTGAAAGGCGAACTCGAAACGATCGCCAAACCGAAGCTTCTGCGGATTGGAATACTGCAATCCCTCTCCAGTCGCCACGTTTCCAGACTGCTAGGTTCTTTCCGGCGCGACAATCCCTCTGTGGCTATCGAAATGTTCGACGGAGTTGGCGAACAGCTAATCGGATTGCTCACTGACCGGCGGGTCGATGCAATTCTTACGATTTTTGACGACGACTCCGCGTCAAAGTTTCCTAGCCGAGTTCTCTTTGAGGAACCATATGTATTGGCCGTTCCCGAAACTCATCGCTTCGCGCAGCGCAAAACTGTGAAGCTATCCGATCTTCGCGGCGAACCTTTCATCATACGGGCACGCTGTGATCGTTGCCGCGACGTGACCAATGCCATGAATTCTGACGGCGTAGAACTACGTGTTATGTATAAGACCGACCACGATGACAGGGCGCTGGCTCTGGTCGCTGCCGGAGTAGGCCTCGCACTGTTCCCCGCCCACTTCGAGATGCCGGCTGTAAAGAAAGTTGTGGTATCAGATTTGGGTCTCTCTAGAGTGATCGGTCTCCTTTGGGCGCGCGAACGAGAGGGCGAACTCAAGGAATTCATCAAGTTCGCTGAAAGCCATAGCTGGACGTTATGAAGACGGCCAGAAGGCATAGTTTCGGCCCGGTGTCGGATGACGTGGACGCGCACGGGGTGAGGACCAAGCAGGCTGCTGTCCAACCCAAAACCTGTCGCGCGATCTGCCTCGCCTTGCTAAGAGAGGCGAACACCCTTGAGCTTTCCGGGGCAGGGCTTTGTCTTTTATCGATCCGCGCGCTGAACGCATCATCGCCCATCTCACCGGCGCCGGATACGCGCGCTGTGAACCGCCGATCCTGCAACCGGCTTCAATCTTCTTCGATTCCAGCGAGGATCTGCGCGGCCAGCTTTATCTCACAAGCGATCTTTCCGGCGCCGACTATTGCCTGCGGCCGGAATATACGATTCCTGTCCTGGTCACATATCTCGCCACGGAATGCGCAGGAGAGCGTGCACGCTTCTCCTATTGCGGGCCTGTTTTCCGGTTTCTCCCAGGCCGCCCAAGCGAATTCACGCAAGCCGGAATTGAGAGTTTTGGCCGCCCCGATCGGGAGGCGGCGGACGCCGAAATCCTTGCCCTCGCGCTCGAAGCCACGGCCGCCGCCAAACCGGCGCCCGCGAGTCTGATGGTGCGGATCGGCGACGCCGGGCTGTTTTCCCGGCTTCTCGAAGCGCTCGATCTTCCGCCCCAATGGCGCCTCCGCATCGCGCGCGGCCACAGTCAAGGCAAATCCCTCGATACGATTCTGAGCCCATGCTTGAACGGCACCGATCATTCTGGCGTGCTCGGCGTCCTCGAAGGCGCCGACAAGCAGGGCGCACGCGCCCTCGTCGAGGATCTTCTCTCGATCGCGGGCGTCGCCCCAGCGGGGGGTCGCAGCCCAGGTGAGATCGCCGATCGTTTCCTCGAACAGGCGGCCCTCAAAGCGGGCTCGGGATTTTGCGCGGAAAAGCGCGCGGTCATCGAGCAATTCTTGGGCGTGGAGGGCGACCCTGATAACGCTTCCGCGCAATTACGCGCGCTTGCCGCCGGTGCGAACCTCGATCTCTCCGCCGTCCTCGACAGTTTTGACAAACGGATTGGGTTTATCGCCGCGCAGGGGCTCGATGCCGCAAGACTCCAATTTGCCGCGCGCTTCACCGGCAATCTCGACTATTACACAGGCTTTGTTTTTGAGGCGCATGAGAAGGGCGCGGCGGAGCCTGCTATTGGCGGCGGGCGCTACGACCAGCTTCCACAAGCACTAGGCGCGGAAAAACCCATCGCTGCCGTCGGCGCGGCGATCTGGATCGGCCGCCTGAGCGCGGAACGGGGGGCGCCATGAGTTTACGTGGCGCGAAAAAACCTCTCGTGCTCGCGGTTCCCTCCAAAGGGCGGCTGCAAGAAAACGCCGCGGCTTTTTTCGCACGCGCAGGGCTCGAACTCGTGCATGGTTCCCGCGATTATCGCGGAACCCTGTCTGGCTTGGACAATGTCGAGATCGCGTTTCTGTCCGCCGCCGACATTGTCGCGCAACTCGCGTCGGGTGTTGTGCATCTCGGCGTCACCGGCGAGGATCTCGTTCGCGAAACCATTGCCGATGTGGACGCGAAAGTCGAGCTTTTGGCGCCGCTCGGTTTCGGCCACGCCCATGTGGTGGTCGCCGTGCCGCGTGCGTGGATCGATGTGAAAACCATGGCGGATCTAGAAGATGTCGCGGCGGCGTTCCGGGCGCGGCGCGGCGAGCGGATGCGCGTCGCGACAAAGTATGTCCATCTGACCCGGCGCTTTTTCGCCGCGCGGCATGTCGCCGATTATCGCATCGTCGAGAGCCTTGGGGCGACCGAGGGCGCACCGGCGGCGGGCAAGGCCGAGCTCATCGTCGATATCACGACGACCGGCGCGACGCTTCTCGCCAACGCGCTCAAAATTCTCGACGACGGCACGATTTTGCGCTCCCAGGCCAATCTCGTGGCGTCGGTTGGCGCTGATTGG
>DATARJ010000088.1:0-3042 GCA_036264205.1 Methylocella sp. | reverse complement strand
GGGACGAGTACAAGCCCAAGTTCCGCAAGGTCATGCCGGTCGAGTACCGCCGCGCGATCGAGGAACTGATCGCCAAGGGGGCACAGCCGAGTCTCGCCGCGGCGGAATGATTAGCAAGCTTCATGGGGCTCCGGGTGCCGGTGGGATTGGATTGCCCTGCCGGTAGCGCTATGTATGCTGGGTTGAAGACGTTCTTCCGCCATCACGCTCTGTTCTAGCGGGCCTAAGTTGGGAGGAATCCGGTGGACGAAGCGAAGCCAGCGTTCAAAACTGAGGTCATCCCTTACATATTCTACCGTGACGTACCTGCCGCGCTCGACTGGCTCGGACGCGCCTTCGGTTTCACCGAAGAGATGCGACACGCGACCCCGGGCGGGATGCATGCGCAAATGACGCTCGACGGCCGGCGGATCATGATGGGACAGGGCAGCAAGGACTGGCGGATGCAGAGCCCGAGCGAGACCAAGGTCGCGACGATGGGCATTTTCGTATACCTGGCCGATGTGGACTCGCATTACGAGCGTGCGCGCGACGCTGGCGCGGAGATCGTTAAGGCGCCGTATGATGAGCCCTGGGGGCGCACCTATACCGTGCGCGATCTAGACGGACACCCCTGGTTTTTCACCACGCCGCCAGGCTGAATCCGCGCCGACGCCGAGTCCGTTGTGAGACGCCTCCAGGTCGGTTAGGGTTGGACTTTGCCGTTGGCGCTGCGGTGCCTGTAGCAGCGCATCGAGGAAAGACCGCTAAAAACTCTTGGGGAATATTGTTTCGCATGGGAAAGGTCACGGGTTTCCTTGAGATCGACCGGCGCGACCGGCGCTACGTGCCGGCCTCCGACCGGATTCGCAACTACAAGGAATTCCTGATCCCGCTTTCCGAGGAAGCGACCAGGGATCAAGCGGCGCGCTGCATGGATTGCGGGATTCCGTTTTGCCACACCGGTTGTCCGGTCCACAATCAGATTCCCGATTGGAACGATCTCGTCTACCGCTCCGATTGGGAGGAGGCTTCGCGCAATCTTCATTCGACCAATAATTTTCCGGAATTCACCGGCCGTCTTTGTCCGGCACCTTGCGAAGCCGCTTGCACGCTGAACATCGACGATAGTCCGGTGACCATCAAAACCATCGAATGCGCGATCGCCGACCGCGCCTGGACGAACGGCTGGATAAAGCCCGAACCCGCCGAGGCGAAGACCGGCAAAAAGATCGCCGTGGTCGGCTCGGGACCGGCGGGGCTCGCCTGCGCGCAGCAGCTCGCTAGGGCCGGGCACGACGTCCATCTCTACGAGAAAAATGCCAAGCCCGGCGGTTTGCTGCGCTACGGCATTCCCGATTTCAAGATGGAAAAACATCTGATCGACCGGCGGGTCGTCCAAATGCAGGCGGAAGGCGTGCATTTCCACAATGGCGTGAATGTTGGGATCGATCTCGCCGCGGCGGAATTGCTCAAAGACTTCGACGCGATCATTCTTGCCGGCGGCGCCGAGAAGCCGCGCGATCTCCCGGTTCCCGGCCGCGATCTTTCCGGCGTGCATTTCGCGATGGAATTTTTGCCGCAGCAAAACCGGCGCATCGCAAAGGAGCCGATCCACAGCAATGCGCCGATCCTTGCATCCGGTTGCCATGTCGTCGTGATCGGCGGCGGCGATACGGGATCGGACTGCATCGGAACCGTGATCCGCCAGGGCGCTCTGTCGGTGACCCAGCTCGAAATCTTGCCGCGCCCGCCGGACAAGGAAAACAAGCTTCTCACTTGGCCGGACTGGCCTTTGAAATTGCGCGCGTCCCACGCCCACGAAGAAGGCGCGGAGAGGGATTTTTCGGTTGTGACCAAGGAACTGCGCGGCGAGGATGGCGCCGTTAAGAAACTCGTCTGCGTGCGGCTCGACGCGAATTTCAAGGAAATTCCGGACAGCGCCTTCGAGCTTCGGGCCGATCTCGTGCTCCTCGCCATGGGCTTCGTGTCGCCGGAGCATGAGGGGCTTTTGGAAAGTCTCGGCGTCGCGTTCGATCCGCGCGGCAATGTCGCGGCCGATCAGACGAGCTACAAGACCTCGATTCCAAAAGTTTTTGCGTGCGGCGACATGCGGCGCGGCCAATCCCTGATCGTTTGGGCGATTCGCGAGGGCCGCCAGGCCGCGCACGCCGTCGATGCTTTCTTGATGGGGTCGACAGTGCTGCCGAGCTGATGGCGCGTGCTACTTTAATCGGCTCCGTTGGAACAAATCTACGGGGACTAATGAGCGCTCAAGGTCACATACTGAACTGCTAAGAGACCTCAACAAATCCATAGCTCGAATTTATATTTCGGTTTCGTCAGGATAGCGCATGCTTGTTCCTCCCATGTAAGATTTTCACCCAGGAGGTGCTCGGCGTCATCACCGAGCGCGAAATCGCCCGCCTCGCCTACGCCACCGCCAGACTGACCGATTAGCAGGCGAAAGAAAATGCCGTTCCCCGAACTGGCGTATGTTCATATTCACCTAGGCGCGGCCGGTTGTCTCAAATTCGCGCCGCGATACAAAATCAATCCCGCTTTCTGCCATTGCGAAAGCGTTCTTGGCGCGCTGGCGAGCGGCCTGCGGGCACCTGGAAGCGCGCGCAAGCGAAAAGGGCAAGCCATGAACACCAACACTATGAGGAATTCGATGGCATTCGTCGCTGGCGGTGCAGTCATTGCTGGCGCAGCCGTGATCGTCACGGCAAGCCCGTCGTGGGCTATGTCGGTTCTGTCGAATACCGCGGTGAGAACAGCCGCGTCAAACCAGGTAACCGATGTCCACTATTACCACCGCGGTTATTACCGTCATCCCTATTACCGTCATCCCTATTTCGGTCTTCGCTACTACCGTCGTGGCTATGGTTACCCCTGGTGGTACAACCCTTATTCTTATTATAATCCTTATTATTATTATTATTATTATTATTATTATTATTCCTATCCCTATTCTTATCCTTTCTCCTTCGGCTTCTGAGTGGTTGGGGTTGGTAAAGGCGTCACCATCGTAGCGGCAAAAGCGCGGTTCGATTGCGCCGG
>DATARJ010000083.1:0-2524 GCA_036264205.1 Methylocella sp. | reverse complement strand
CTGAAAGAAGTCAGAAACCCCGCTTCGGCCTGAAGGCGCGGCGGATGTGGAGTCACCTTGCATTAACATTGAATTTACTCTGGCGGTGCCGCGTGAGCGGAAAGAAATTATCACCTTCCGCAGACTATCAGCGTGGTCGCGCTCAAATAGGCTTTGGCGGGAATGGCAAGACCGGCGCATGGAGGTGGCAAGTGCCCGTGCGGGGACGCCGTGTGAAACGAAATCCAAAGAATTTCTAAGCGTCGGAGCTTTGCCACTGAAGGGGAGTTAGCAGATGTGGATCGCGGATAACTTCGACCACAACTCCGATGCCGGTTTTGTGCTCGTTCTCAAGCTTGCGCTGGCCGCCGTTGCGCCCTTGACGCAGCTCGGTCGGCGGGCACGCCGCGTAGCCCTCATATCGCGAAAAAGTTACTGGACATTCGCGGCTGCGGGCACAGAATTATTACACACTCTCCCCCTTTGGTCCTCGGGGGGCCTAAAAGTAAGGGTCGCGCTTGATCCAGGCGCGGCCCCGACTTTTGGGCCAGGCGGCGAAAAAATACTGCGCGGTGATTTTTTCGCGCGCCGCGAACAGTTAAGCTTAGCGCTTCAGTTCGACCCAATTAGGGCCTTGCTATGCATTTCCGATTGACCCCGCCGGGCACGCCCATCTTTTTTGTGTCGCTTATTCTAGCCGTTGCCGCAATGGCGACCCTCTACACCCATATTCCGTTCGCCGGACATTATATCGGCACGCATCGTTTCTGGGTGATGGCGGCGGCTTATGCGGCATTGCTCGCGGGCGTTCTCTTCGAGGGGCTGTAGCACGGGCCTCCGTTTCAAGATGCGTCGGGCTCCCGGGCGCCGATGGAATCTCGGCCGCACGGCGGTCAAAAGATCGATCCCATTAGGCGCGGATAGTGTTTAAAGGCATTAACGCAAGAAGTTTTGCAGGTGAGCTTAAGTCACATTAAATTCGCCGACCAGTTCTCCGCCCCTCGAAAAGCCACGCCGCACTAACGCTTCCCAGCAACGCGCCAAGGCCCAAGAAGCCGATCGCGAGCGGCATCACGCTCACGCCCCTCACTTCGCTGGCCCCAATGCGCTTGATCGCGGCATAACCGGCGCCCCCGTAGACCGGACTCTCTCCAATTGCGACAAGACGCGGTAGGGAGACTTCGCTGTTGTCCGGATTGCCGATCCGGCGCACCGTGCCTCCCGTCGCTTCCGCGAGGGGCTTCAGCTTGTCCGGTGTCGAGACGACTTCCTGGAATTCGCGCGGATTTTCCGGCCCAACATTGGCGAGAACCGACAAATTTCCGTCGCTTAGGCGGTAGAGACCGAGTTCCGCCGCCTTCACGTTTGCGCGGGAGATGCCCGGCTCCTCTTGCGTCAAGCTCACCCTTTCTTCCGCGCCCGACGGCGAGGCGACAGTGACCGGCGGGACATCGGCCTTCAGGCTCTGGCGCTCGATTTCGATGACGTGCCCGCGCACATTGGCACGCAAGGCCTCCTCTTCCAGGTCCGGCTCCTTCATCAGCCAATGCGCGAGCCTGCGCAAAAGATCGAGGTGCGGGCCGCCGCCTTCGAAACCGCGCGCCCAGAGCCACATCTGATCGGTGAGAAGGAGTGCCACCCGGCCCTTGCCCTCGCGCGAGAGAACGAGCAGCGGTTTTCCGGCGGCGCCGGACAAAATGCTGGTGCCATGCGTGACCCCGGCATTGACTTGGCGGAACCATTCGCTCCAGGCGGGTGGATTTTGATCGGCGCCCGGCAAGCCGCGCGTCACCGGATGTTTGGCGCCATCGTCGGTGATCGCGGCACGGAAGGCGTGCTCGGTCAGGCTGCCGTCCGGGCGGGCCGGGGCGATTCGTCCCAATGGCGAGTAATAGAGCCCTTCCGGCCTCGCGAAATCGGGGCCCGCCGCGAGCATCAGCGCGCCGCCTTCGCGGACATAGCGGACGATGTTATCGAAATAAATCAAGGGCAGGACGCTCTGATTCGAATAGCGGTCGAAGACGATGAGGTCGAATTCCTTGATCTTCCGGCCGAACAGATCGGCGGTCGGAAAGGCGATCAGCGACAATTCGTTGATCGGTGTCCCATCCTGCTTTTCCGGCGGCCGCAAGATGGTGAAATGCACGAGATCGACATTGGCGTCGGATTTGAGAAGATTGCGCCACATGCGCTCGCCCGCGTGCGGCTCCCCCGAAACGAGCAGAACCTTCAATTTGTCGCGCACGCCCTCGATCGTCAGCACCGCTTTGTTGTTGATCGCGGTCAGTTCGTCCGGCAAGGCCTCGACCTCGAGCTCGACGACATTTGGGCCGCCATGTTCGATTTTGACCTGCACGCGAAGGCGTTCGCCGGGCGTCGCGACGATGGTTGCCACAGGATTGCCGTCGCGGCGAACTTTTAGCACGACAGGGTCGCTGGTGGCGGCCGTGTCCAACACCCGCAGCTCGATCGTTTGATCCTTGCCGACTATCCCGAAGCGCGGCGCCTCCAGCAGCTCGATCCGCCGGTCGCGCTCGCCTTCATG
>DATARJ010000008.1:0-13566 GCA_036264205.1 Methylocella sp. | reverse complement strand
ATTGTCATCGCGTCCATGTCGAGGCCGAAGATATGGACCGTCTTATGGGCGAGGCTTGGCGCCGCCGCGAAGATCTGATCGAAACGAACCGAATTGGTCAGGCTGAAAACGAGAAATATGCCGAGCGCGAAGCCGAAATCGCCGACACGGTTGACAACGAATGCCTTGATCGCCGCGGCATTGGCTTGAGGCTTCTCATACCAGAAGCCGATCAAAAGATAGGACAGGAGGCCGACCCCCTCCCAGCCGAAAAACATCTGAACGAGATTGTCCGCCGTCACCAACATCAGCATGGCGAAGGTGAACAGCGAGAGATAGGCGAAGAAGCGTGGCCGCGAGGGATCGTCGCTCATATAGCCGATAGAATAGAGATGCACGAGCGACGACACCGTGCCAACGACGACAAGCATCACCGCCGTCAATGTATCGATCCGGAGCGACCAATCGACCTGCAACGCGCCCGAGGCGAACCAATTGCCGAGGACCGAAACGGTTGCCGGCGCCGTGCCGAGGGCGACTTGGATGAAAACGATCCAGGACAGAAGCGCCGAGACGAACGAGAGGCCGGTGGTAACGATTTCGGAAGGGCGGGGACCGATCCACCAGCCAAAAGCCCCGGCGAGCAGAAATCCCAAGAGGGGCAGGAAGACTATCGCTGCATACATGCCCGGCTCAGCCCTTCATCATGTTGATGTCATCGACCGCGATCGATCCGCGGTTGCGGTAATAGGCAACGAGGATAGCGAGTCCGATCGCCGCCTCTGCCGCCGCGACAGTTAGGATGAATAGGGCGAAAACCTGGCCGGTGAGATCGCCGAGAAAAGCCGAAAAGGCAACAAGATTGAGGTTGACCGAAAGCAGGATCAGTTCGACCGACATCAATACTACGATGATGTTCTTGCGGTTCAAGATTACCCCGGCAACGCCGAGCGTGAACAGAATGGCCGCGACAATCAGGAACTGGGCGAGCGAGATCGTCATGATGGTTTTTCTCTGGCGCCGCGTGCGTGCAAAGTTGCAAAACCCGGTTTCAAATTCCTTGCCTCGAGGCAACCTTGCGGACCTCGACCGCCTCGGCTGGGGTCCGCGCGTTCTGGATCGCCACGTTCTGGCGCTTCACACCCGCCTTGTGCCGCAAGGTCAACACGATGGCGCCGATCATGGCGGTCAACAGGACGAGCCCTGCTGCCTGGAACAGATAGACATATTGGGTATAGAGAACCCGCCCGAGCGCCATGGTATTCGTCATGCCGGGGGGCATCGGCGTCGTGACATTGGCGATGGATACGGGCCCGATCGTCCAGGTGCCGACGACGAAACCGACCTCGATCAGAACCACGAGGCCAATGAGTCCGCCGGCCGGCAAATATTGCAAGAAACCTTGTTTCAATTCGGCGAAATCGACGTCGAGCATCATGACGACGAAGAGGAACAAGACCGCGACCGCGCCGACATAGACGACGACCAGGATCATCGCCAGAAATTCCGCCCCGAGCAACACAAAGAGCCCGGCCGCGTTGAAAAAAGCGAGGATCAGAAACAGCACGGAGTGAACCGGATTGCGCGCCGAAATCACCATGAACGCAGCGCCAATCATTATCGCCGAGAACAGATAAAAAAACCACGCCGCGATATTCATCGATTACCCTCGCCTGTCCCTTTTCCCCGCGACGGAGATGGAATGACTTGTCATTCCCATGATTAAACGCCTACCTGTAGGGTGCATCGAGCGCGAGATTGCGCGCGATTTCGCGCTCCCACCGGTCGCCGTTCGCCAACAGCCGGTCCTTGTCGAAATAGAGTTCCTCGCGCGTCTCCGTGGCGAATTCCGAATTCGGCCCTTCCACGATGGCGTCAACGGGACAGGCCTCCTGACAGAAGCCGCAGTAGATGCACTTGACCATGTCGATGTCGTAGCGCGTGGTGCGGCGGGTGCCGTCGTTGCGGCGGGGCCCGGCTTCAATCGTGATCGCCTGGGCTGGGCAGATCGCCTCGCAGAGCTTGCAGGCGATACAGCGCTCCTCGCCGTTCGGATAGCGCCGCAGCGCATGTTCGCCGCGATAGCGCGGCGATTGCGGATTCTTCTCGTGCGGATAATTGAGCGTCGCCTTCGGCTTGAAGAAATAGCGCATCGAAAGCATGAATGCACCGACGAATTCGGTGAGGAAAACCGCTTTGGCGGCCCGGTCGAGTTTCATTTCCGGTCGTCCTCGCAAACCAATGTCAATGCCCCATGCCCGCGCCCCAGCCGGTGAATTGGAGAACACCGGCGACGAGGACGACCATGCCGAGCGAAATCGGCAGAAACACTTTCCAGCCAAGCCGCATCAGCTGATCGTAGCGATACCTTGGCACGATCGCTTTCGCCATGGCCACCATGAAAAAAACCACGCAAACCTTCAAAATAAACCAGATCGGGCCGGCAACCTCGGTGAACGGCGAAAACGGGACCGGCGACAGCCAGCCCCCGAGAAACAGAATCGTCGTCAGTGCGCACATCGTGATGACCGCCACATATTCGGTGAGCATGAAGAGCATGTACGGCGTCGAGGAATATTCAACCATGAAACCGGCGACAAGCTCCGACTCCGCCTCGACGAGATCAAAAGGCGGGCGGTTCGTTTCCGCGAGCGCCGAAACGAAAAAGATCACGAACATCGGAAACAACGGCAGCCAGTACCAGCCGAATAACCCGAAGCGCGTGTCCTGCGCGGCGACGATACCGCCGAGATTGAGCGTGCCGGCGCAGAGAAGCACGGTGATCATGACAAAGCCAATCGAGACCTCGTAGGAGATCATTTGCGCCGCCGAGCGCAGCGCCGAAAGAAACGGATATTTCGAATTCGATGCCCAGCCCCCCATGATGATTCCATAGACGCTGAGCGAGGAGATCGCGAAAATATAGAGAATGCCGACGTTAAGATCGGCGATTGCCCAGCCCTCGCTCAAGGGAATAACCGCCCAGGCCGAAAGCGCGAGCATGCCCATGACGAAGGGCGCCAATAAAAAAACGCCTTTGTTGGCGCCGTCGGGAATGACCGGTTCCTTGAAGACGAACTTCAGCAGATCGGCGAAGCTTTGAAAAACACCCCACGGGCCGACCACATTGGGCCCGCGACGCAATTGCACCGCCGCCCAAATCTTGCGATCCGCGTAGAGGACATAGGCGATAAAGATCAAAAGCACGACGAGCAGCACGACGCTTTTTATGAGTGTCAGCAGCAAAGGCCAAGTCCAGACGAAATCAGTCATCGGCGTTACTCCGCCGCCTCGCGCGCGAAACGCTCGGCGAGCGCGGAGCATTCCGCCATCACCGCGGAAGCGCGCGCGATCGGGTTGGTCAAATAGAAATCGGCGATCGACGGCACAAAGCGCGCGCTTGAGCAGGAAAGCCCGCTCGCGGCAAGTTCCGCGACATCGAAGGGTTCGCTCGCGCCGATTTCGTCGAGCTTCGCGAGATGCGGATGGGCCGCATAAAGGAATGCGCGCAAGGCTTTCAGCGAATCGAACGGCAATTTGTGCCCGAGCGCATCGGAAAGAGCGCGGAGAATCGCCAAATCCTCGCGCCCGTCGCCGGGCGGGAAATTCGCCCGATCGGCCTGCTGCACGCGGCCCTCCGTGTTGACATAGGTGCCGGATTTTTCGGTGTATGCCGCGCCCGGCAGGACGACGTCGGCGCGCGCCGCTCCCTGATCGCCATGGGTGCCTTGATAGACCACGAAAGCGCCCGGTTCGACCGCGATCTCATCGGCGCCCAGAAGAAACAGAACGTCGAGCGCGCCGCTTTTGGCCATCGATCCCGCGTCAAGCCCACCTTGTCCCGGTACGAAGCCGAGATCGAGGCCACCCACCCGCGCCGCGGCCGTGTGCAGGACCGCGAAGCCGTTCCACCCCTCCTTGACGACCCCGAGCGCGTGCGCGGCCTTGGCCACGAGCGCCAGTATGGCGCGCCCATCCTCGCGCGCGAGGGCGCCTTGGCCGATCAAGAAAATCGGCTTTGTCATTTTTGCCGGAGGGTGCTCCGCGAAAGCCGCCAGCGTCTCCGGTCCGGCCCCGAGATAATTGTATTCGTAAGTGAGATCGGCCTTTTCGCCGATGACGCTGATGGGAAAGCCGCCCTTCAGCCAGCGCTTGCGGAGGCGCGCATTCAAGACCGGCGCCTCCTTGCGGGGATTGGCGCCGATGATCATCAGGCCATCCGCCTGATCGATGCCGGCGATGGCGGGGTTGAAAATATAGCTCGCCCGGCCAAGAGTGGGATCGAGTTTCGCGCCGTCCTGCCGGCAATCGAGCGAGACGGCACCGAGGCTCTGCATCAGGAGTTGAAGCGCGAACATCTCCTCGACAGCGCAAAGATCGCCGGCGATCGCGCCGATCCGCTCCGGCAGCGCCTGTTTGACCTTGGCCGCAATCGCTTGAAATGCCGCTCGCCAGGACGCTTCGCGCAATTTGCCGTACTCGCGCACAAAGGGGCGATCGAGGCGCTTCGTCTTCAGACCATCGACAACCTCGCGTGTCTTGTCGGAGATCCATTCCTCGTTCACGGCGTCGTTGATGCGGGGCAGGATACGCATCACCTCGCGCCCGCGCGTGTCGATGCGGATCGCCGAGCCAAGCGCGTCCATGACGTCGATCGACTCCGTCTTGACGAGTTCCCAGGATCGCGCCTTGAAGGAATAGGGCTTTGGCAACAGCGCGCCGACCGGGCAGAGATCGGCGATATTGCCTTGCAGCTCCGACCGCATCGCGGTCTCAAGATAGGTCGTGATCTCCATGTCCTCGCCGCGTCCGGTCGCGCCCATGTCGCCGGTGCCCGCGACTTCCGCCGTGAACCGGACGCAGCGGGTGCAATGGATGCAGCGGTTCATCGAGGTGCGCACCAGCGGCCCGATGTATTTGTCCTCCACGGCACGTTTGTTTTCGATGTAGCGCGAGGAATGGAAGCCAAAGGCCATGGCTTGGTCCTGCAGATCGCACTCGCCGCCCTGATCGCAAATCGGGCAATCGAGCGGGTGATTGATAAGCAGGAATTCCATGACTCCTTCGCGGGCCTTTTTCACCATCGGAGATTTGGTGAGCACGACAGGCGGCTCGCCGTGTGGGCCCGGGCGCAGATCCTTGACCGCCACGGCGCAGGACGCCGAAGGCTTGGGCGGCCCGCCCTTCACCTCGACGAGGCACATCCGGCAATTGCCGGCGATCGACAGGCGCTCGTGAAAACAAAACCGCGGGATCTCCGCGCCCGCCTCCTCGCAGGCTTGCAGAAGCGTATATTCGGGCGGAACGTCGATTTCGATGTCGTCCACAATGAGTCTGCTCATGTCATAACCTCAATGTGGCAGTTCGACGAGATCGAGACGCCCCTCGATACGATCCAGTCGCGGTTGCTCCGAATGTTCTTCAGCCCGTTCCCGCAATACGACGATGTCGCCGCGCATCTCTCGCAGCAATTCGAGAACGAGATTTTCTGGTTCGTTTGCCATCCGGCTACCTATTCCGCCGCGACGCCGAAGTCTTTTACCGGCTCCGGATGCGGATTGGCGGCATATTGGTCGATGCGCCGCTCTATTTCGGGCCGGAAATGCCGGATGAGACCCTGCACCGGCCAGGCCGCCGCCTCGCCAAACGCGCAAATCGTGTGGCCCTCGATTTCCGTCGTGACATCGAGCAGCATGTCGATCTCGCGCTTTTGCGCGCGGCCTTCCGCCATGCGGGACACGACACGCCAGAGCCATCCCGTGCCCTCCCGGCAAGGGGTGCATTGGCCGCAGCTCTCGTGCTTATAAAAATAGCTGAGCCGCGCGATCGCGCGAACGATGTCGGTCGATTTGTCCATCACGATGACGGCGGCCGTGCCGAGCCCGGATTTCAAATTGGCCATAGTATCGAAATCCATCGCCGCATCGATGATTTCGTGGGCAGGAACACAAGGCATCGAGGCGCCGCCGGGGATCACCGCAAGCAGATTGTCGAAGCCGCCGCGAACGCCGCCGCAATGGCGCTCGATTAATTCGCGGAAGGGAATCGACATCGCCTCTTCCACGTTGCACGGCTTATTCACGTGGCCGGAGACGCAGAAAAGCTTAGTACCCGAATTGTTCTTCGCGCCGAAGCTTGCGAACCATGCCGCGCCGCGGCGGAGAATCGCTGGCGCGGCGGCGATCGATTCCACATTGTTGACGGTCGTCGGACAGCCGTAAAGGCCCACGTTGGCGGGGAAAGGCGGCTTCAGCCGGGGCATGCCCTTCTTTCCTTCGAGCGATTCCAAAAGGGCGGTTTCCTCGCCGGCGATATAGGCGCCGGCGCCGTGATGAACATAAACGTCGAATGGCCACTCGTGGATATTGTGCTTGCCTATAAGCTTCGCCGCATAGGCTTCGGCGATCGCGGCCTCCAGGCGCCGGCCCTCCAAAATAAATTCGCCGCGAATATAAATATAACAGACATGAGCCTGCATCGCGAAGCAAGCGAGGAGACAACCCTCTATCAGAAGCTGCGGATCGTTGCGCATGATCTCCCGGTCCTTGCAGGTGCCGGGCTCCGATTCGTCGGCGTTGACGACGAGATAGGAGGGACGCGCCGGATCCGGCTTCGGCATAAAGGACCATTTAAGGCCGGTCGGAAAACCGGCGCCGCCGCGCCCGCGCAGACCCGACGCCTTCATCTCGTTGATGATCCAGTCCTTGCCCTTGTCGATCAAGGTCTTGGTATTGTCCCACCCCCCCCGCGCGCGCGCGCCCTTGAGACGCCAGTTGCCGAAGCCGTAGAGATTGGTGAAGATGCGATCTTTGTCTTCGAGCATGTCGCTTGACCTTACGATTGGTTCAGATCGGTGCTCAAGGGACCATTGCGGCCATCGACGCCATAGAGCGAGGTCAATGAAGTAAGCCCGCCCGCGGGTTCCGAAGTGACTCGCCCGGTTTGCGACCCGATCTTTACGGGGCGGCCCGCGGCGAGATCATCGAGCAATTTCTCGAAATTCCGCGGCGTCAGATCCTCGTAATAGTCCTCGTTGATCTGGACCATCGGGGCATTGCAGCAGGCTCCGAGGCATTCGACTTCGATCCAGGAGAACATGCCGTCCGCCGTAACGTTTCCTTGCTCGCCAATTCGCGTAAGCAGAATTTCCCTGATTGGGTTGCACCCGGCGAGCACGCAAGGCGTCGTGCCGCACATCTGGACATGGAACCTTCCGACCGGCGCGAGATTGAACATCGTGTAGAAAGTAGCAATTTCGAGCGCCCTAATAAAAGGCATGCCAAGCTTTCGCGCGACCTTCTCGATCGCCGGTTTCGGCAGCCAATAATCGTTTTGCTTTTGCGCAAGCCACAACAGCGGGATCACCGCGGAAGCCTCGCGGCCTTCCGGGTATTTCCGCAAGATTTCGTCGCACTTTGCCTCGTTTTCGCGGGTGAAGGCGAAAGTTTCCGGCTGGTTTTCGGCAAGACGGCGAACGGACATCGATTTAGCTCTTTGGTGTCATCGCTAGACGGTAGGCCTCGTGTAGCAGGGCGTTTTGAGTCTCCGGAAGGCTGGCGGCGGCATCACCGGTCAATCTCACCAAAGACGATATCGAGCGAACCCAAAATCGCGCTTACATCGGCAAGCATCGATTTCCGGCAGAGAAAATCCATCGCGCCAAGGTGCGCGAAGCTGGGCGCCCTGATCTTGCAGCGATAGGGCCTATTGGTGCCGTCCGAAACAAGATAGACGCCGAACTCTCCCTTTGGCGCCTCGACCGCACAATAGACTTCGCCGGCTGGCACATGGAAGCCTTCGGTGTAAAGCTTGAAGAAGTGGATCAACGCTTCCATCGAACGCTTCATTTCGGGGCGGGAAGGCGGCACGACCTTGCCGTCCTTAGCGGCAACGGGACCTTTTCCGTCTGCCTCGTAAAGCTTATTAACGCATTGCTTCATGATCCGGACTGACTGGCGCATCTCTTCCATGCGAATAACTTGCCGATCGTAATTGTCGCCGTGGCGGCCGACCGGAATGTCGAACTCCATCTCCTCGTAACATTCATAGGGCTGCGCCTTGCGTAGATCCCATGCTGCGCCGGAGCCGCGCACCATGACGCCGGAAAAGCCCCGGCGCCAGCACTCCTCCAGGCTGATGACGCCGATATCGACATTGCGCTGCTTAAATATGCGATTCTCGATGAACAGTGTCTGCAAATCGTCGCAGATTTTTAAGAAAGGATCGCACCAGGCGCCGATGTCGTCGATCAACTGTTGGGGCACATCCATATGGACGCCGCCAGGCCGAAAATAATTGGCATGCAGACGGGCGCCCGACGCGCGTTCATAAAAGACCATGAGCTTCTCACGCTCTTCGAAGCCCCACAACTGCGGCGTCAAGGCGCCGACGTCGTACGCCTGCGACGTGATACAAAGAAGGTGCGACAGGATCCGGCCGATCTCGCAAAATAAGACGCGCAGCAGTTGGCCTCGCCGCGGCACTTCGATGCCGAGCAATTTCTCGATGGCGAGGCAGAAGGCATGTTCCTGGTTCATCGGCGCGACATAATCGAGCCGGTCGAAATAAGGTATATTCTGCAAATAGGTGCGCGCCTCCATCAGTTTTTCGGTGCCGCGATGAAGGAGCCCGATATGCGGATCGACGCGCTCGACCACTTCGCCGTCGAGTTCGAGAACGAGCCGCAAGACGCCATGCGCGGCCGGATGCTGCGGACCAAAATTGATCGTGAAGTTACGGACCGGATTTTCGCTCATTCTAATGGTTTGCCGCTCACGTCGTAGGACTCCTTCATTGCGGGTTGCCTTTGGCCTTCTCGTCGCCAGGCAAAACATAGTCAATCGCGCCCTCCCACGGCGACAGAAAATCGAACGAGCGAAATTCCTGGGTGAGCTGGACAGGCTCGTAGACCACGCGCTTTTGCTGGTCGTCGTAGCGCACCTCGACATAGCCGGTCATCGGAAAATCCTTGCGCATGGGGTGGCCGTCGAAGCCGTAATCGGTCAACAAGCGCCGCAAGTCCGGATGCCCGGTAAAAAGCACGCCGAAAAGATCGTAGGCCTCGCGCTCGAACCAATTGGCGCCGGGATAAAGCCCGGTGAGCGAGGCAACCGGGGTGGCCTCGTCGGTCGCGACCTTGATACGGATGCGGCGGTTGTGCTTGGGGGAAAGAAGATGGGCGACGACGTCGAAGCGCTTTTCGCGAACCGGATAATCGACGGCGGTGAGATCGATGAAGGACACGAAGAGACAGCTTGGATCGTCGCGGAGATACGTCACCGTCTCGATCACGCGGTCTGGCTCGACCGTCACGGTCAATTCACCATGAGCGGTCGAAATCCCACTAATAGCGCCGGGCAGAGCCGCCGCTATGGCCTCGCCGAGTTGTTGGAGGCTTCCGTCCATCACGACTGATCCGATGCGCGTTTAAGATCCAATGCGCGTTTAAGACGCCGCGCAGCGTATTGTTCTAACTCGTTTGTTGCCGAATGCCGGAACCCGATTTGACCGGAAAAGGTCTTACCGCTCGATCGTGCCGGTGCGGCGGATCTTTTTTTGGAGGAGCAATATGCCATAGAGGAGTGCTTCCGCCGAAGGCGGGCAGCCGGGAACGTAGATATCGACAGGCACGATCCGGTCGCAGCCGCGCACGACCGAATAGGAATAGTGGTAATAGCCGCCGCCATTGGCGCAGGAGCCCATCGAGATCACATAACGCGGCTCCGGCATCTGATCGTAGACCTTGCGCAGGGCAGGGGCCATTTTGTTGGTGAGCGTGCCAGCGACGATCATTACGTCGGATTGACGCGGCGAGCCGCGCGGCGCGAAGCCGAAACGCTCGACATCGTAGCGCGGCATCGCGACCTGCATCATTTCGATGGCGCAACAGGCAAGCCCGAAGGTCATCCACATGAGCGATCCGGTGCGCGCCCAGTTAATGAGATCGTCCGCCGTGGTGACGAGAAATCCTTTGTCGGCGAGGCGATCGTTAAGCGAGAGAAAATAAGGGTCCGCCGCCCGCGCTATGTCCGGATGTGGCAAGTTCAATCCCATTCAAGCGCTCCCTTCTTCCATTCGTAGACGAAGCCGATGGTCAGAACGCCAAGGAAGATCATCATCGACCAAAAACCGAAAGGCCCGGCTTCGCGGAAAGCCACAGCCCAGGGAAACAAGAATGCAACCTCGAGATCGAATATGATGAAAAGCAGCGACACGAGATAAAAGCGCACGTCGAATTGCATCCGGGCGTCGTCAAAGGCATTGAACCCGCATTCATAGGCGGAAAGCTTTTCCGGATCCGGGGCCTTGAAGGCGGCAAGGAACGGGACAAGCAACAAAGCGCCCGAAATTGCGGCGGCGACCGCCATGAAGACCGCGAGCGGCAAATATTGTTCGAGAAGGCTCGGCATGAATTGGCTCGGTCTCAGGTGAGTGCGATGCAGGTGACTAGGAGATAAGAACCGCGGACCCTTGCTTCAAGCGATCCGTACCGCAGTGCAACCAACCGCGCAAGGTGGTGTTTGAGATTAGCGGAAGCGGGACTTTTTCCGTCGCCTTTGTCGCTCGTTTAATGTTAAATGACACGGTCGGCAGCTGACGACACGGCCTCATAATGGGAGGAGATATATCATGCATAGCGATAACAGCAATGGAAGCGGCGCCGCACAGGCGCGGGGTTTCATGGCCCTCTTGGCCGTGCTGCCGATGGGGCTCCCCTTGGCGGCGGAGGCGGCACCTTTCGTCTATGTCGTGAATGAGGTCTCCGCGACTGTCTCGGTGATCGACACTGCCACCAACACAGTGGTGGGGACCCCGATCCCGGTGGGGAGGGAGCCCTTTTTGGTCGCCGTCACCCCGGATGGAAAACACGCCTATGTCGCGAATCGAGGCTCCAACAGTGTTTCAGTGATCGACACGGCCACGAAAATGGTGGTGGCCACGGTCGCGGTAGGGAAGGTTCCCTTCTCCGTCGCGGCCACCCCGGATGGGAGACACGTCTATGTCGCGAATCATGACTCCAACAATGTTTCGGTGATCGACACGGCAACCAACACGGTGGAGCCCACGGTCATCACGGTTGGGAATACCCCAGTTGTGATCGCCGTCACCCCCGACGGGAAACACGCCTATGTCACGAATAAATACTCCAGCGATGTTTCAGTGATCGACACGGCCACCAACGCCGTGGGCACCACGGTCGCGGGTTTGGTTTTCCCCGAAGGGATCGCCATCACCCCGGATGGGAAGCACGTCTATGTCGCAAATTCAGGCTCCAACAATGTTTCGGTGATCGACACGGCCACCAACACCGTGGAGATTACGGTCCGGGGGGTGAGTCGCCCCAGGGGCGTCGCCGTCACGCCGGATGGGAACCGCGTTTATGTCACGAATCCGGCCTCCGACTCTGTTTCGGTGATCGACACGGTTACTAATATGACGGTGGGGACTCCGATCCTGGTGGGGGATAGCCCCCTTGGGGTCGCCGTCGCCTCGGACGGAAAACAAGCCTATGTCACGAATTATGGCTCCAACAATGTTTCGGTGATCGACACGGCCAGCAACACGGTGGCGGCCACGGTTCCGGTGGGGAGCCAACCCATTGGGGTGGAAATTGTTCCGCTGCGGCCGGGCGTACCCTAGGCGCAGGAGCGGAGGCAAGACCGGGTTTTGATAGGAGACTTCCACTTCCATATAGCTGGCCGCGAAGGGAAGTCTCAACAATCATTCTTCGTGATCATTGGCACGCGGCCGGGATGCGGGCAGGGACGAAACGAGATCGCCGCCGTGCCATTCGATCCGTCCGGCAAGCTTCAGTCCGAGCAAGACCGTCCGCACCTCCCGCGCCGGCGCCTCCGACGCGCGGGCAAGTTCGTCAACCGAAACCGGCACCGGCCCCAAAAGCGTGATAAGGCGCCGCTCAATGTCATCCCGCGGCAGTTCGGGCGACTTCACCGTGGGCGCTCCCGCCGTGATCCCGGCGCGCTCGTCTGGCCGCGCGCCATTCTCCGGATTGGCGGGTGCCGGCCCAAACGACGCAGCGCCTACTCCGGGGAGATCGAGTTCGTCCCACAGGGACTCATAGCCCCGGCCTACGGAACCGGGCTCAAAAAAGCCGGTAACCGGTTGTGTTCGCGACAGGTTTTGCTCCGCCAGAGCGTCAATCACATCCTCCGCCCTGGTGCAGAAAGTCGCGCCGTCGCGCAAAAGATCGTTGGCGCCTTCCGCGCGCGGATCGAGCGGCGAACCCGGCACAGCAAAGATTTCGCGGCCCTCGTCGGCGGCGAATTTCGCGGTGATGAGAGAGCCAGACCGGCGCGCCGCCTCGACAACGACGACGGCCCGGCAAAGGCCCGCGACAATCCGGTTGCGGCGCGGAAAATCGCGCCCCCGAGCCTCCCAGCCGAAGGGCATTTCGCTGATCGCGGCGCCTTGTTCGAGGAGCCGCTCAAGCAGGGCTTCATGTTCGGCTGGGTAGATATTCCCCAAACCGCCCGCGAGGACCGCGATCGTCCCGCTCTCGATCGCCGCCTGATGCGCCCGCGCGTCGATCCCGCGGGCGAGGCCGGAGACGATGACATGCCCAGCGCGGGCAATTCCGCGCGCGAGCTGTGAGGTGAAGGCGAGCCCGGCCGCCGAGGCGTTGCGGGCGCCGACGATCGCGATTTTCGAGCGCCGCAGGCTCGAAAGATTGCCGCGCGCGACAATCAAGGGCGGGGCCGATGCGGTGGCCCGCAGAAGCGCCGGATAATCCGGCTCGCCGATGCCAATAAAACGCGCGCCCAACCGCTGCGTCGCCTCAATCTCCCGCTCGGTCTCGTCCCTCGTCGCGATGCGTAGCGGCCGGCCTGGCTTGCCGCTCCCGATTATAGCCGGCAAGGCCGCAAGGGCCGCGCCCGCGCTCCCATGGCGGCGCAGCAGAACGTTAAATGTCCGGGGTCCGATATTTTCGCAGCGAAGGAGCCGCAGCCAGTCGAAACGCTCGCCGTCGTCGAGGGGGCCAAGCGTTTCCGGGCCAAGCGGGGTTTCGTCCATCAACTTGTCCCGATCCGTGATTCCGTGCCCGCCGCGAGCCGCGAAATATTGGCGCGATGTTTGACCCACAAAAGGATCGCCATGAGCCCGAACATGAGCGCGGCGTCGCCCCGGCCCACGATCAAAAGAACGATCGGTGTCAGCGCGCTCGCCGCGAGCGCGGCGGCCGAGGAATAGCGCGTGAGGAGCGCGACCGCGAGCCAGACGATGCCGAAGGCCAGCGCCGCCTGCCAGGCGGCGGCGAGAAGACAGCCGAGAAAGGTCGCGACGCCTTTGCCGCCTCTAAATTTCAGCCAGGCCGGGAACAAATGGCCAAGAAAGGCGCCGAGCGCGGCGAGGAGCATGGGGGGGCCCGCCGCGAAATGGGCCGCGATCGAAACCGCCACGGTTCCCTTCAAGAGATCGAGGAGAAGGGTGAGCGCGGCCAAGTCCTTGCGGCCTGTGCGAAGAACGTTGGTCGCGCCAATATTGCCGGAGCCGATCGCGCGCAGATCTGCGGTGCCCGCCACGCGAGTCAAAATGAGGCCGAACGGAATTGCGCCGCAAACATAGCCG
>DATARJ010000020.1:0-2988 GCA_036264205.1 Methylocella sp. | reverse complement strand
GAGTATGCGTAGCTTCGCCGCGATTGCTACAGCGGCGTGACATGAAAAAATCTTGCGCTATTTTATTCCATCTGAAGCCAACCAATTTGCAACAGCGCGGGCGGATCCGATGGCGGCAGGACCGGAGATCGAACTGAAGTTCCTGTTCGCGGGGAGAGACGTAGCCAAAGTCAAGGCCCTGGTTGCGGCGGTTCCCAGTGCTCAGCAAGCGACCCATCAGCGCCTTCGCACAATCTATTTCGATACCCCAAATCAAGACCTTTGGAATCACGGATTCACTGTGCGGGTCAGGGCAATCGGGGAAGGCCATGTTCAGACCGTCAAGCGGACTGCGACCTCACGCATCCAAAGAGACGAATGGGAAGAGGAAATCGGCTGGCCCGGGCTCGATATGGGGCATATCAAAAATACCCCCCTCGCGCGTCTCACCAGCAAACCTTCCATTCGCCGCGCCATTAGACCTGCCTTCGAAGTCGATGTTGAACGTACGTCCTTCATGCTCGAAACCGGCGGCGGCCGGATCGAGGCCTCCATCGACCAAGGCGCGATCGTAGCGAACGCTGAAAAGCTTGGCGTGCACGAGCTGGAACTCGAATTGAAAAACGGCGACCGGTCCGCCTTGTTCAACCTTGCCCGCGCTTTTGTGTTGCAGGCGCCGCTCCATCCAAGCCTGATAAGCAAAGCCGAGCGCGGTTATCTTCTTGCCCGGGGTGCTTGGGGCCGCGCGGCGAAAAGTTCAAAGCCGCGTCTTGCCAAGGACATGACGTGCCGGGAGGCATTCCAGGAAATCTGTCAGACCTGTCTGCACGACTTTCATTTGAATCTCCCGGCTTTGGAGAAGTCCGACAATGTCGAGGCAATTCACCAAGGACGCATTGCGATTAGACGCCTTCGTGCGGCCATGGCGCTTTTTAAACCCATGGTCTTCGATATTGCATATCGAAGACTTCGCGCCGAACTTAAGTGGCTGGCGAGTCTGTTTGGCGCGGCGCGGGACATGGACGTCCTGCTGGCGAACTTGCCGCTGCCGGCCCCGGGAGATCAAGCGAGCATGCGGGCGAGAGAGCTCGTCGGCGATTGCGAAGCCAGGCGTCTTCGCGCGCATCAGGCGGTCGTCGAAGCCTTGGATGGGGAACGCGCGCGGACCTTGCAGCTCGATCTCGCGGTGTGGATCGAGGACGGACGATGGCAAAGTAAGTCCTCCGGCATCGCGGACAAACCAATACCAACGTACGCCCGGGCGCAGCTGAGGAAACGCCGCCGAAAACTCGTGAAACAAGGCGCGGGCCTCGCAAAGCTTGCTTCCAGCGCCCTCCACCAAATTCGTATAGAGGCAAAAAAGCTGCGCTACATGGCGGAATTCTTCGAGGATGTTCCAGGCGTCGCCAATGATCATAAGCGCCTAAAAAAATTCATCAATTGCTGCGAAAAACTTCAGACGGCGCTCGGTGCGATCCGTGACGAGGAGGCCATGGCCGAATTCATGGAAAACGAGGTTAGAGGGAGCGCCGACGCCGCCAATGGCTTAGCGAAGACAGCAATTTTACCGGCCGGCCCGCCCCCGCGACCGAGCCGCGGGATAGCCAAGGAACTCCGAAAGGCGGTCCGCTCCTATTCGAAATTGGCCGCGACCAAACCGTTTTAGGCCATGGAAAGATATTGAATCAGGGCGCGCGAAAGGGCCAGCACTAGAAGAAGTGTTCCTAAAGCCAGCGCCGCAAACTCGCTCCGCGTCTATTGACAGCGAGCCACGAACCGGCAATCTCGCGGATCGAGTTGCAGACGCAATTTTCCGGCCGCCCAGAAAAGCTTAGGGTAAAGCCCAACTCTTGATGTGGAAATCGCGTCGCGTCAATGCATCACCCGTGTTGCCAGAAGGGCTACGCGTTTACGCGATCGGCGATGTCCACGGCAGGGCGGATCTCCTCAAACAGTTGTTTTCACGGGTGGATGAGGATCTCAAGGAACACCCAATAGCCGAAGCTATTCACATTTTCCTCGGCGACTATATCGACCGCGGGCAGAATTCCGCGGCCGTTTTGGATTTGTTGATCGAACGCGCCCGCACCCATCGCATGTCGTGCCTCAAGGGCAATCATGAACTCTTTCTTTCCGAATTTCTCGAAAATCCCGGCGTTTTCAAGTTCTGGGCGCAAAATGGCGGCTTACCGACGCTCGCCTCTTATGGCCTGACGCCGACCATCAATGCGAATCCCAAGCAACAGGCGGAGCTCTCCGCAAGCCTGTGTAACGCCATACCCAAAAGCCACAGTCAGTTTCTCGCCGGGCTAAAACTCTGTTTCACCTGCGGGGATTTTTTCTTTGTTCATGCGGGAGTGCGGCCAGGCACGCCCCTGTCGCGCCAACGCGAGGAAGATCTGCTTTGGATAAGAGATGATTTTTTATTGCACCAGGAGCCGTTCGAAAAAATTATCGTCCATGGCCATACCCCGGTCTGGGAACCAGAGGTGCGTAACAACCGCATCAACATCGACACCGGCGCTTATGCGACCGGCCGGTTGACATGTTTGCGATTGGAAAGCGATAAGGTTGAATTCGTTTAGAAAATTATCCGGTTTGGCGGGACACGATCATGTTATAACAGACTGTTTTCAAAGGATTTTTGGTATCCGTCCGCAAGTCATGCTCCCGCCGTATGGAACAGAATCGTTGACATCGGAGCCGTCCCATCCTCAGTTCCAGGCTCTCCTTGCAAGGCTAGATCTCATGTTCTCATTGGCGCCCATAAGGCTACCCTCGGCGCTCCTAGTCTTTGGCATTGGTCGCGGACTATCCGGCCTTTGGACGAGGCTGCAACTATGAAGAAGATCAGGGTTGAAAATCCCGTCGTCGAACTCGACGGCGACGAAATGGCGCGGATAATTTGGCATTATATACGCGACAAGCTCATTCTTCCCTACCTCGACATAGAACTCGAATATTACGATCTCTCGATCGAAAACCGCGACGCGACGGACGATCAGGTCA
>DATARJ010000388.1:0-5204 GCA_036264205.1 Methylocella sp. | reverse complement strand
GGCGATCGACTTTTTTCCGTCGTACATGATCGAGTTCATGAACTTGGTGAGAGTGACATCCCCGAACTTCGCGTCCGGAATGACTTCCCGTTTTTCGGCGCTATGGCGGCGCGACATCGTTAGGCTCCGTCGGATTTTATTGAGGTTGTTCAAACGCCGCAATTGTCAAATGCGACGCCTATCCTGGAACTCCAGTCTCTAGCTGCCTCAAATTCACCTGAAAATTTATTTCGGCCGCTTGGCGCCGTATTTGGAACGGCGCTGCTTGCGGTTCTTGACGCCTTGCGTGTCGAGCACGCCACGCAGAATGTGATAGCGAACGCCAGGCAGATCCTTCACCCGGCCGCCGCGGATCATGACGACCGAATGCTCCTGCAGATTATGACCCTCGCCCGGGATATAGCCGATGACCTCGAAACCGTTTGTCAGGCGGACCTTGGCAACCTTGCGCAACGCCGAATTCGGCTTTTTCGGCGTTGTCGTATAGACCCGTGTGCAGACGCCCCGCTTCTGGGGACAGGCGCCGAGATGGCGCGCCTTTTCACGATAGATCTTTTCCTGCCGCGGCTTGCGGATCAACTGACTGATCGTGGGCATCCCTGGTCTTTCTTCAATCTTTCCAATAAGCGCACCGCCCCGGCGCGGCGAAAAAATCAAACCTCTAGCTTTGCCATTAAGGCAAACGGCAAAGGCCCCTCAGCCCGCCAAGGCTTCCGGCGCGGGATTTGGCAGAGGATCACGGCATCGGATACCGCGTTCTTGCCTCTTGTCGATCCAAGCGATCTCTCGGATCTATTGTGGTTATCAAGCCGCTGGGTATGACAGCGTTTAGGTTTGAAAAGTCCGGGACGAGGCGCCCCGGAAAGCAAAACCTACGGCCTGTCCGAAGTGGGCGGAACTTAATAGCGCCCGTCTGGCGCGTCAACCCTCGTTCCCAGGAAAAATCTCTAATGTGGCTTCATTCTTGCGATGCCCACTCAGCCAGATACCATTTCGGGTTTAAGTTGCGGCGCGCCCGCTGGCATTGCCGGGTACCGCACCCGGCGGAAATGAGCGCAGCCAAAATCGGCGAAGACCCTGACAGAGACGCGAAGTTCTTTTGACGGTGCGCTCTCGCACAGCGCCCGGCTTGGGAAAGGCGCTCGACGAACGTTGCCGGCGCGAAAAATCGGCCACGACAGAGTCGATTATCTTCGGTGGGATGTGCGCGGCGATGCCGGGCGGCGAGAGCGCCCCAAAAATCGGCGAATACCTTGCGCCGCCGGGCAAAAATCCGTCGAAATCAGCCCCATGACGTAACCGAGTTCAAGGCTTGCGATCAGCAGGCCAATTCCCAGGAAAGAGTCTAACGACGGATGTCCGGCAACCTCTCGCTTCACCAGAAGCAAAGCGATCGCGAGGGCGCCGGCGGGGATAAGAACCAAGACCTTGAAATATCGCCCGAGGACGGCGCCAAAAAATGCCCCTCCGGCGATCGCGCATTCCATTTCGATGCCCCCTATTTGCCTTATGTTGGCTTAGTTTTCTTACGTGGCGCTTAAGTTTTCTTGATGCTTATGTTTTTTTTGGGGCGCTTATGTGGTATTCGCCACAATATCTCCCTAAAAGCGCGCTCACGTAAAGCCTTATTTTTGGATACGACCCCCAATTGACTTCGATGCCTTGCTTTCCGCATCGCAACATGCGATCGGCCAAATGCGGATTGGACCACTCGGAATCCGCTGTGCGCAGAGGTTAGCCGCCTCGCCTGTCTCGGCGGTCGTCGTGGTACGACCAGGACGCCAGGACATTCGGAAGAGGGTTGCCCCCAGACAGCTCGGGCTTGCTCCGGTTCGCGTCGTCCGCCTAGGCGAGTCCGGCAGCCCAAAGCCCGACCGCAACATAATCGGTTGCGGCAGTTAACCGCACCGCAAAAATCTCGTTGCCAACCCTTTCGCAATCCTCGAAAATGCTGCATTGTCCATTCAGTCGAATGTTATGGATATGGATGTCGGTCATTAAATCATTATGATCGTTCGATAAGTCCAAGGAGCTGCTGTGAATGACCCGTTTGAGTGCGAATACCCAGCTTGAGCGCGAATTCTCAGCTTGAGGAAGCCGGGAATTGATGATAGAAGAATAAAAAAATCAACTCGATTTGAGGATTTGAGAATGAGAAGATGAGAAAGTCCTCTGTGATTGATGTGAGTAGTCTTAAATTATCATTTGATTTAGAGGCCTTCGGATGTTTCAGAGCCCCTTAAGCGATATTGTAGAGCGTCGGAGTCCTGCCAAGACAGATTCGCGGTTTTTCAGCCAATTCAAAATCTCCTGCCAAAAAACCGAAATCCTGGCTCGGGTTGTTGATCTGTTTCTTTTTGCGATTGCGAGTACCCTTGGAGGATTCGTTTATCATCACGTTTGGTTCGAGAACCCCGCCACGGTCGAAGCCTATTTGAGTGCCGGCATTATCACCGGCATTTTATACGTTTGTTCGGTCGGTGCGCGCGGCCTGTATCGGCTTCCCGTGCTGCTCGCGCCGCTTCCGTATTCTGGCCGGTTCTTTGCGATCTTTGCCTCTACTGCTCTATTCGTGGCCGGATCTTTGTTCTTTATGAAAGGCAACATCGCGTTTCCGGCCGCGCCCTTGGTTGCGGCTTTATTGCCCCAAATGATTCTCTTGGTAATCGTCCGTTGGGTTTTCGCCAAGGCAACGCGCGCCCTCCTCTCGGCGGGGAGCCTCGACGGACGCCGTGTCGTGACGATAGGCGAACCGGCGGAACTGCTGGGATTGAATGCAACTTTCCTATTGCGCTACTGTGGTTTGCGGGAAGTTTTTCGGGTGCCGATCGCAACCAATGGCGGGCGTCACTCGGGCGAGGTCCTGGCCGCTTTGGACGGCGCCCTCGCGGCGGCGCGCGAGCATAGCGCCGAGGAATTTTTGGTGGCGCTGCGATGGGGCAACCAGGAGCTTCTCGAAACAATTCGCTCCCGCCTTCGCGAGTCGCCGCTTCCGGTCCGACTTTCACCCGACCAATACATCAGAACCCTCCTGGGGCAGCATAGTTTGTCCACGGACGGGCTGCCCCTCCCGGTGACTATCCAGAGCGCGCCGTTGACGGCTTCCGAGCGAGCGGTCAAGCGGACTCTGGACGTCGTTGGTTCCGCGACGGCAATATTGTTTTTGTGGCCACTTTTGTTGATTGCCGCGATTGCCGTCAAGCTCGATAGCGGCGGCCCAATCATATTCCAGCAACGGCGAACCGGATTCAATGCGAAGGAGTTTGTCATCTTCAAGTTCCGGACGATGTCGGTTCTCGAGGACGGACCGGCCATAATTCAAGCGTGCCGTGGCGACCTTCGCGCGACACGTATAGGCAAATTCCTCCGCCGGTCGAGCATCGATGAGCTGCCACAGCTCCTTAATGTGCTAAAAGGCGACATGTCCCTGGTTGGGCCGCGACCGCACGCAATCGCCCATGATAAGGAATACAAGATTTCCATAGCCGATTACGGTTTTCGCCATCACTTCAAGCCGGGAATTACCGGCTGGGCGCAGGTTAACGGATTGCGCGGCGAGACCCGGTCTGTCGATAAGATGACCGAGCGGGTGAAGTTGGATCTGTGGTATATCAATAATTGGTCGCTGGGCTTCGACATCTATATCTTAGTGCGGACTTGCTTCGAGGTTCTCCGCGATCGCGCATATTGACGGCCGGGGAGCGGCTCGCTGCAACCAGCGAAATTTTGCTATCGTGCCCACGTCGGATCGACCGTCCCCCCCGGGCGGCGCCCGTCTTTGCAACGAGCGAAATTTTGCTATCGTGCCCACGTCGGATCGATCGTCCCCCCCCGGGCGGCGCCCGTCTTTGCAACGATGCCTCCGGATTTTCATGCGAAGCGGAAACTCACGGGTTCTGCTCCGTGGCGGCAAGAGGCAGGGTGTCTCCTTGCACGAAAATTGCTTCGAAACGCCGCTTAAATGCCTCCGCCGCGGCTTGGCTGTCGATGACGAGGAGATCGTTGTCTTGCCGCTTCAGTCCCGACGCAGAAAAGTTCGCGGCGCCCGTGCGTAGCCATCGGCCGTCGATTTGATAGCTCTTGAGATGCATCAAAGGTGAACCCGGACGCTTGAAGCGCATTTCGATTTCAGGATTGGCGAGCAGTTCCCGGAAAAGCGGTGTCGGCTCCCGCTCGCCGATTCGCCGGCCATCCATGTAAATGCGAACCCTGACACCTCGCCCCGCCGCGCGGATTAATGCCCGCATGACCGGCCAATCGGTCAGAACATAGGCTGCGATGTCGATGTCGTGCTCCGCTCGATCGATCAGCGTGACATCGGCTTGCTCCAGATTTTCGATCGGCGCATAGTGAATGACTGGCGCGGGATCGGCGAGGCACCGCAACAGCGAGACAAACGCTAGGATAAGGCCAAGAGACAGCCCAACGCCAGCACGAAAGGGCAATCGGGTCATCGCTCTTTGTCCAACCTACAGCTTTAAGATAGTGGGTAGCAGGCTGGCCTTTCCCGTGCCTGGCGTTCGGGCTTGCGGCAGTTGCGCGGGTATTGCTTCTTCCGCGTGTTAACAAGTGGCCTGCGATGATATGATCCCCGCAATAGCGCGACGGTTGCCCGCCTTAGGGGGACTCGCGGCTTTTGCAATTTTTGAAAGTGGGACCGTGTCTGGGATGACCGCGCGAACAGAAGTCCCCGGGCGTGGCCGCGTGCTGCTTCCGGAGCGCCTGGTCAGCGGTTACGAAGCCTTCCTTGGCGTGCGGTTCCGGCACGAAAAGGACCGTTTTCATCATTTGGCAGAGGCCGGGCAAACACCCCGGATCATGGTGATCGGATGCTGCGATTCGCGCGCTTCGCCGGATTCGGGATCTCCGGGGGCGTTTTGCTGGCGTTCGACGAGGTTAGCGGGCGCTTCGAACCCGTTGCGGCTGGGGCGCATCGCGCCGCCTTCGCCAGGCCGGGCTCATAGGAAGATCGACCCAATTGGCACCGTCGAACCATTTTTCGGGAACAAACCACTCATATTTATTTAAGCTTTGGCGGTATCAATGGGTTGGTTTTTGTCTAAGTGCCGGTTGCCGTGGGACGAGTGGCCGCCTTTGCGGCCGGCTTCCGAGGCGAGTTGGCGGTTTCGCGCAAAACTGCGTTTTTCATCAGGAACGCTTCGACCCCCCTTGCGTGCGATCTCGCGTTGTTTGTCCGCATCCAT
>DATARJ010000376.1:0-4332 GCA_036264205.1 Methylocella sp. | reverse complement strand
TTCCGCCTTTATCGCTGCCACACGATCCTAAATTGCGCCAAGGCCTGCCCCAAGGGCTTGAACCCGGCGAAAGCGATTGCCGAACTCAAGAACATGATGATCGCGCGGCAAATCTGACTCCGCGCGGGGCACACCGCCAATGCCAGTTTTGTTTCCGTTGTTTCATGTTACACGGGGCGGCTTCGCGGCCGGCCACTGGCCGCGTCCGCCCATTTCGTGGCGGTTTCGCGTCGCAGGACTTGAGCCATGGCAGATCCGGTGATCACCCGCTTCGCACCGTCGCCGACGGGTTTTCTGCATATTGGCGGCGCCCGCACGGCGCTGTTCAACTGGCTTTTTGCACGGCACGCAGGTGGTAAAATGCTGCTGCGGATCGAGGATACCGACCGCGAGCGCTCAACCGGTGCGGCAATCGCCGCCATTCTCGACGGGCTATCTTGGCTCGGCCTCGATTGGGACGGCGATGCTGTCTATCAGTTCAAGCGCGCCACGCGCCACCGCGAGGCCGCCGAAAAATTGCTCGCCTCGGGCCATGCCTATTATTGCTACGCCACGCCGCAAGAGCTCGACGAGATGCGCGAGAAAGCGCGCACAGGAGGACGGCCGCCGCGCTATGACGGGCGGTGGCGTGACCGCCTCGCCTCCGAAGCGCCGTCAGGCGTAAAACCTGTTGTCCGGCTCAAGGCTGCCCGTGAGGGCGAAACGGTTCTCGACGACAAAGTTCAGGGCCGGGTCGCATGGGCGAACCAGGATCTCGACGACCTCGTTCTTCTGCGCTCCGACGGCACGCCCACTTATATGCTTGCGGTGGTGGTGGACGATCACGATATGGGCGTCACCCATATTATTCGGGGCGACGATCATCTCACCAACGCGGCGCGCCAGATGCAGATTTATCAGGCACTCGGCTGGAGCGCCCCGGTCATGGCGCATATCCCGCTCATCCATGGCGCGGACGGGGCCAAATTGTCGAAGCGCCATGGCGCGCTCGGCGTCGATGCCTATCGCGCCATGGGCTATTTGCCCGCGGCGCTGCGCAACTATCTGGTGCGGCTCGGCTGGAGCCAGGGCGACAGAGAATTTTTTTCAACGCAAGAAATGATCGAAGCCTTCGATCTCGCGCATGTTGGACGCTCGCCCGCTCGCTTCGACTTCGCGAAACTCGAAAGCATGAACGGGCATTATATCCGGAACACTCCCGATGAGACCCTCGCTTCCGCGCTAGAATCCGCTCTGCCGTATCTCCCGGACAGCGCCGGCGCGATGCAAAAGCTCGATGCTTCGATGCGGGCGAAATTGTGCGCGGCCATGCCGGGCCTGAAGGAGCGCGGCAAAACCTTGGTCGAACTCTTGGATGGCGCGAAGTTTCTGTTCGCGGAGAGACCGCTAGTGCTCGACGCCAAGGCGGCGGGCATCCTCGACGCGGGCGGGCGGGCGCATCTCGCCGGGCTGATCCCGCGTTTGGCGGCGCTCGCGGATTGGAACGCGGCCAGCACCGAAGCGGTCGTGCGCGATTATGCGGCCGAAGGCAAGATCAAGCTCGGCGACGCCGCGCAGCCGCTGCGTGCCGCGCTCACCGGACGGGCAACGTCGCCGGGAATTTTCGATGTTCTGGAAGTGCTCGGCCGAGAGGAAAGCCTCGCCCGCCTGCAAGACCAGGCGGGGTGAGACAGGACGAGAGTGGGCAACTCCCATTTAAGGCCGGAAAAATAGATTTCCATCACACGATCTCTACGTGATCGGGAAGCGCTCTAATCGTCACGACCTTTAGCGCCAAACTTAGCCGATAGCCAGGTGGAAAACTGCCAGAAGGACCTGTACCAGGCTGGTTTGCGGCTCGCGAGCGCATAGCCGCTGTCCTTGCCGGTCCATGGTGCCTTCCAGACTTTGAAAGGCCTGTCCTTCGCTTCGGGCCCCTGCAAAAGCTTCAACGTCTTCTTGACTTGATCCTGGGTCGCCCCTGTCGCCTTGGCGAGGCTTTCGGCATTATGCAGGTCTTGGGATGGATTGATGAGTTCGGCCAGAACGAGCCGGATATCGTCGCCATCGAGGTCCGGGTCGGGCGGCAATTCCCAGCCTTCGATCATGTCGCGCCGGACAAGATCGGCGAGCATGGACGCTTTCACGAATTTTAGCGCCTTGTCGCGGATGAGGAAGGGCCAGGGAAGCCACACGGCGAGCCAAAGCAAATAATACAAAGGCCCTGTCACGTTCTGCGCCAGCAACCTTGGCGCCACGGCGTCGAAACGCCCCGCGATGCGCGCCTGCAAGGTGTCGAAACGGATCTGCGAAATGCGCGGCCATGCAGGGAGGACCACTTCCGCATTGGCGGTGCCAAACAGCGGGATGATGCGATACGTTTCCGGCGCTTGGCGCTTCTTCTCGGCCTCCGTCTGAATGGCCGTGAACTTGCTTTTATCGACATCCGCCGGCCAGCTTGCGATGATCTTGTTGGCCGGCGGCAATGCGAACGTTTCTTGCAAAAAACGCTGGCAGTTGCGGCGGCCGAGCTGAAAATCGTGGTCGCGGAAGCTTCGCGCAACGAACCCCCCGAAACCACCGAGCAGGCCGCTCGCGATGCCATAACGTTGCTCCTTGCCGTCTGGCGTGACCCGGCTCGGGCCGATCAAATAGCGGCTTCCGTAAGTAGAATCGGCAGCGCGCACGATTTCGTCCGGCTTGAAACGTGCCTGATCGATCAAGGCGGGCATGAGCTTGGAAAAGCTGCTTACGAGGTCCGGTGCCGGCTGGCCCTCCGGGGCAATGGGCTTCAGCTCGGGAAAAGGCGAGACCATGATGACCGCGCGATCAACGTTGTCGAGTGCGGACGGAAGGTGGTCCTCCAATTTTAGCGTCGCCGGGTTCTCTATATTGTCGAGGTCCCCGGACGGGAGGCGGTTCTTTAACGAGAACCGGGCGTATTCGAAGGGATCATTGTCGATAATCCCGCCGTCCGCCGTCGTAAACCAGAACGGGTCCTCGGCAAGCACCGTGGGTAGCCAATTTGGTGAAATGGTAAGTTCGGGCCCGTCAATGGGCAACCGCCGTTTATGATATTCGCCGGGCTTGGCATCCGTGCCGAGCGTCGCGCCAATAAGCCGCGGGGCTAGTCCGACCGGGAAGGCCGCGGACGCGAGAGCGCAGACGGCGTAATCCTTCCAGTCCGGGTTCTTGGGTATCACCAGCGACGCCGCCTCGATTTCGCGCTTTTGGTCATGATCGGCGAATTCGCTCTTGCTATCCCAAGTGCCTAACCCGGTCACCGCATAATGCACGCGGTCGCCATGCGAGATCATGTGATAACAGTTTGCGCGCAGGCCTTTGTCGTTCTTGGCCTCGGTGTCGCCGTCGAAGGGAACCGAATATGGCACGCCGCGCAGGTTCGACAGCGTCATATAGACGTGCAAGGTTTTTGCAATATAGCGGCGTGGCGCGGCCGTCACATCCTTGACGTCGAGCGCGGCGCGCGCGATCGCGTCGAGCAGCCGCGAATTGAGAAGCGATGTCACGGGCTGCGGGTCGCTCTCAGCGGGCCGAATTTCGCGCGTGTGGGAGAAGTCGTCGGCCGGCTCTGGGGCTCCGTCGAGATCGCTTGTTTGCAGGAAATCGATCTTCTCTTCGCCTTCGGCGACGAGCCCGGGCTTGACCACCCAAGTCTCGTAGATCTTCGGCAGGTAACATTTGATTTTCTGCGCGCCGACGCCGTGAGCGTCGAACTCTATTGGCTTCTGATCGGCGTCGGCGAGGGCGACAGCGCCGATCGCGGCGACAATCGAACCAGCCGAGGCGCCGGACATGGCCTTGATGCCAACCCTATGGTTCGGGATCCCGGGACCGTTGCGGGCTTTCTCCAATTCATCGAGCGCCTGGATTAGAAAATCGAAAACCCCGGCGGTGTAAGCGCCGGCGGATATTGCCCCCGACATGGCGAGAGCGATCTGAAATTCCCTTTCTGCTTTCTCCGCCATACCGTCCCCGCAAATTATGAGCCGCCTCCCCGCTGGCGGCCATTTCCTGGAGCATTTGCAGAACCATGCGAGAACAACTTGAAGCAATCATGACCACGGGACGTGCCGTGGCCAGCGCTGGGCCGGCTTCGCCCGCCACAGCTCTCGCTTGGCACGAACCGGCTGAAGTTTGAACCTATTCATTCGCCGATGCAAATGCCGCGGTTTTCCTTTTGCGCCGGCCGGAGGTTAAACGGCTCAAGCAGGCGGGAGCCGTTCCCTCTTGCGCGCCGCGCCATCCGGGGTCACACTGGCTCATCGAGGAGAATCGCATGCAAGGTGTCGCCGCCGGGCTAATTTGGATTGCTCTTTTGGTCCTGCCGGA
>DATARJ010000375.1:0-10135 GCA_036264205.1 Methylocella sp. | reverse complement strand
GTGTGACGATTCAATCAGAGTAAGGACAGGATTTACGGACATATTCAAGAGGGCACCTCCAGCTTTGGCGAAACTAACCGGTTCGGGCGTATGAAGCAATGCGCGAGGAGGATAGTTGCTGTTGAGTTGGACCTTTGATGCGGCTTTGCCCGATGTCGGGCGCGGAATGATTGGGATGGATTCTTCGCTGAGGCGGATAGATCAAAACTTAAAATTGGTATGCCTGGTCCGGGAGGGCCTACGCTTCTCGAGCGCTGAGGTCATGGAAAACCCCGCGCGCGACGGCGCCGCCGACGACTTGGTAAATGCAAACCTCCGAAGACTTTATTCCGCTGCCGCCGTCTCGCGGGGTTTGAGCGCGGCCTCGCCGGTTTCGAATTGCAGCTTCGCCAAGCGAGCATAAAGGCCATCCTGGGCGACCAGGGTGATATGCGTGCCTTCCTCGATCAACCGGCCGTTGTCGAGAACAAGAATCCGGTCGGCCCGGAGAACTGTTGCCAGCCGGTGCGCGATGACAAGAGTAGTGCGTTCCGACATTACTTTTTCGAGCGCGGACTGAACCATGACTTCGTTCTCGGAATCGAGCGCGGAAGTCGCTTCGTCGAGAAGCAGCACCGGCGCCTCCTGCAAAATCGCCCGCGCGATGGCGATCCGCTGGCGCTGCCCGCCTGACAAGGTCACGCCCCGTTCGCCGGCCAGCGTCGCATAGCCATCCGGCAGGGCGCGGATGAAATCGTCGGCGGCGGCCCGCCTCGCCGCGTCGCGCACGGCTTCATCGCTCGCGTCCGGAGCGCCATAGCGGATATTGTCGGCGATCGAGGCGGCGAAGATCACTGGATCTTGCGGTACGCTTTTGATCCGCCGCCGCAGCTCCCCCGGATCGACGCTTTTGATGTCGACATCATCGAGCAGGATGCGGCCCGAGACCGGATCGTAGAACCGCGAGAGGAGCTGGAATAAGGTCGTCTTGCCGGCCCCGGAAGGTCCGACGATGGCGACCGTTTCCCCAGGCGCCACCTTGAACGAGAGGCCGTGCAAGGCGGACTCTTGCGATCTTGCCGGATAAGCGAAATCGACATGTTCGAAGGTGATTTCGCCCCGGCCCGGCACGGGCAGTGCGGCGGCTGGAACCGGCGCCACGATTGCCGGTCGCAAGGCAAGAATCTCGGCGATCCGTCCGGCCGCGCCTCCGGCGGCGGATATTTCGCCCCACACCTGGCTCAACTCGCTCAATGCGCCCGCGGCCAAAATGGCGTAGAGCACGAACTGCGACAAAAGGCCGCCAGTCATACGGTGGGCGAGAACGTCCTGCGCGCCAAACCAAAGCACGCCGACAATGCTCGCGAAGACAAGGAATATCACAACGATCGTGAGGCCCGCGCGCGCAACGGCGGCATTGCGGGCGGCGGCATAGGCTTCCTCCACTGCGGCGCCAAAATGGCGGCCGGCGGCGGGCTCGGCGCCAAAAGCCTGCATCACGCGCACGGCGGCGAGATTTTCGGCGGCGTAGGAACTCGCCTCGGCGAGCGTATCCTGCGCCGTGCGTGACCGCCTGCGGACGAGGCGGCCCGAGGCGACGAGCGGCAGGACGATAATGGGAATAGCAATCAGCACGGCAGCGGAAAGTTTTGGGCTCGTATAAACCATCATCGCGACCGCGCCGGCGAAGAGAAAGAAATTGCGCAGCGCGACCGCCGCCGTGGAACCGAAGGCGGACTTCATCTGGGTCGTGTCGGCAGTGAGCCTGGACATGAGCTCGCCGGTTCGCGCGGTATCGAAAAAGGCCGCGTCGAGACGGCAAAGATGTTTGAACACATCTGACCGGAGGTCGGCCACGATACGTTCGCCGAGCGTCGTTACGAAATAGAAACGAGACCCCGAGGCCAGCGCCAAAACCGCCGCGACGGCGACGAGGCCAAAAAAATATGAGTTGATCAAGCCCGCGCTTGCGGCCGAAAACCCGAAATCGATCATCCGCCGGATCGCCAGCGGCACCGCCAAGGTCGCCGCCGCCGCCACCGTCACCGCGACCAGCGCCGCGGCAATGCGTGGCTTGTAGCGTAAAAGGTATGGCGCGAGCCGCAAAAGCGCGCGCGGGGACGGCGTTTGCTCGGGAGGAGCGGATTTCGTCATGGAGGCGGCGCGTTCGTTCATTACCGGACTCTACCAAGATCGTTTGTTTGGAACTCGAAATTATCCGTACCCCCAGGTGGCGATTGCGTCCAGCTCAGGAACGGAGCGGCCGCGCGAAACCCGAATTATTGGTAACAGCAAGCGGATTGCTGAAACCACAATTCTAATTTAGCTTTGCCCGGAGGATCACATGATCGCCCGCAGCGACGTTCAACGAAGGGCAAGCTCGACTCTTAGCAAAGCATTGCGACAGGATCCTCGGTCTCGACGCTTGGCGCGACATCTGGACAGGCGCCCGTAAGGGAGCCTGTTTTTGCAAGCCGGGTAACACTCTTTCGTCTTCAGACATCGCGGAGCGCAAAAATGCCGGTTTATCCTGACTTAAAGCAGGGCTCCCTGAAGCATATGTCGCGGGCCGGGTAAGAATTGTGGTTAAGGGATATTCCTGGCCCGCCGAAGCAGGTATGGGGATTGCAGCGATTCCAGCGGAGGTTCGGCGGGGTGGCAGGAGACACGGTTCTGGTCACGGGAGCATCCGGCTTCGTTGGGTCCGCGGTGGCGCGTGCCCTGATCCGCTCCGGCTATCGAGTCCGCGCCTTGCTGCGGCCAACCAGCAAACGAACAAATCTCGCCGGTCTCGAGGTCGAGATCGTGGAAGGCGACATGCGGGACGCGGCCTCGGTCGCGCGGGCCATGGCCGGCGCGCGCTTTTTGTTCCATGTCGCCGCCGACTACCGCCTCTGGGTCCGCAACCCGCAAGAAATTTTGTGGAATAATCGGGAGGGGACCAGACTTCTTATGCAAACGGCGCTGGCGGCGGGAGTGGCGCGCATTGTCTATACGAGCAGTGTGGCAACCATCAAGTGCGCCGCAAATGGCGGACAGGCCGACGAGACGATGCGGCAAATCGAATCTTGCGCGATCGGGGCTTATAAGCAAAGCAAGATCGCCGCGGAGCATGTCGTCGAAACGATGATCGCCCACGATGGCTTGCCAGCCATCATCGTGCATCCGACGGCGCCGATTGGACCCCGCGACCAGAAGCCGACGCCAACCGGGCGGATCATTGTCGAGGCGGCGTCCGGCCATATTCCGGGTTTCGTCGACACCGGGCTCAATCTCGTGCATGTCGACGATGTCGCGAACGGGCATCTCGCCGCCCTGCACCATGCAATGCCCGGCGAACATTATATCCTCGGTGGCCAAAACGTGATGCTCGCGGAGTTGCTTGGCCAAATTGCGATCATGTGCGGCCGCCGGCCCCCCAGACTTAGGCTGCCGCGTCCACTGGTTTATCCGTTTGCGTTCGGAGCGGAAACCATGGCACGTCTGACGCGGCACGAGCCTTTCCTGACAATCGACGGACTGCGCATGTCGAAGCACCGGATGTTCTTTAGTTCCGCAAAGGCCGAACGCGACCTCGGCTACAAGGCGAGACCTTATCCCGAAGCTCTCAAGGAGGCTTTGGCATGGTTTCGCGGCAATGGGCAACTGCGATGACGCCCGGCTTGCCGATGAATCCTTCGAAAACGCACAGGCAAGAAAACTTCCCCGTCGCCTCCGTGCTCATCGCGCCAAAACATCGCGCCACAATTCTTGCCTATTACCGCTTCGCCCGGGGCGCCGACGACGTCGCCGACAGTCCTTCGCTCGCGCCGGACGCCAAGCTTGCCGGGCTCGACCTTTTCGAGGCAACATTGACCGGGCGAAGTGAGTCGGTCGAAGCCGCGCTGCCGCTGCGCGCGGCGCTGGCCGGGCGAAAGCTCTCGCCGCGTCATGCCCTCGATCTGCTGCGCGCCTTCCGGATGGATGCCGTCAAACATCGCTACGCGAATTGGTCCGAATTGATGGACTATTGCGCCTACTCGGCGGCGCCAGTCGGGCGCTTCGTTCTCGATGTGCACGGCGAGAGCGAATCCACCTGGCCCGCATCGGATGCGCTTTGTACGGCGCTTCAGATTATTAACCATTTGCAAGACTGCGGCGCCGATTATCGCAACCTCGACCGCGTCTATATTCCGCAAGATGCGTTCGCCGCCCAAGGCCTTCGGCCGGACGCGCTCGGCGCCGCAAAAGCCTCGTCGGAGCTGCGCGCGGTTTTGCAAGGCGTGGCCCTCCGGACCGCGCCATTGGTCAAATTGGGCTGCCGCCTTCCGGCCCAGGTCCGCGACTTCCGCTTATGCCTGGAGACCGCGGTGATCGCGCGCCTCGCCGGCAAGCTCAATGCCCTGCTTCTCGAACGCGATCCGTTGAGCGAACCTGTGCATTTGACGAAGTCCAGCGCTCTCGCCTGGTCGAGCATCGGCGTTGCCGATGGGCTGCGGGCCTTCTCCCGACCGCGACGGATCGCGGCGACGCCGATTGGTGACGCGTGAGAGGCGTGGCTGGGTCCGCGGAGCCAGCCGATGCGCCCACGCGTGCGCGCGGCAGTTCCTTCAATGCGGCCATGCGTATTCTGCCACGCCCGCGCCGCGAGGCGATATTTGAAATCTACTCCTTCTGCCGCGCCGTGGACGACATCGCGGACGAGGTGGGTCCGCGCCAAGTCCGCAGGCAGGCGCTCGCCCAATGGCGGCGCGATATAGGCGCGCTTTATACAGGCGGGAGTCCCCCAAACCCCGCGCGCGCAAGATTGGCGGGTCTCTCGACGGCAATCCATACTTTTGGCCTGCGGCGGGAGGATTTTTGTGCCGTGATCGATGGCATGGAGATGGATGTCGAGATCGATATAAGGGCGCCCGATTTCGCCACGCTCGATCTTTATTGCGATCGCGTGGCGGGCGCGGTCGGGCGTCTTTCCGCGCGGGCTTTCGGGATGCCGCAAGCGGAAGGTCACGGCCTCGCGCATCATCTTGGCCGGGCGCTCCAGTTCACCAACATTTTGCGCGATCTCGACGAGGACGCGGCCCGTGGCCGGCTCTACCTGCCACGCGAAGATCTCCGCGCGGCGGGCATCGGCGAGGCGGAGCCGCGAGAGGTTCTCGCGAATCCGGCGCTGGGCCGGGCCTGTGCTCCAGTCATCGCCCGTGCAAAAACGCATTTCGGCGAGGCGGAGCAAATTATGGCGAGATGCCCCCGCGCGAGCGTGAGCGCGCCGAGGATCATGGCGGACGTCTACCGGGCCATTCTCGCCGGCTTGGAACGGCGCGGTTTCGCCGCGCCGCGTCAAAAGATTCGCACGCCCCGCGTTCGCGTCGTCCTGGCGCTGCTGCGTTATGGCCTCCTATATTGATTAAACCCGCTGTCCATGTCGTCGGCGCGGGCCTTGCCGGGCTCGCTGCGGCGGTGCGTCTTGTGGGCGGCCGGCGCGAAGTCGTGCTGCACGAGGCCGCGCGGCAGGCGGGCGGGCGCTGCCGGTCGTTTTACGATCCCTCGCTCGGGCTCACGATCGACAATGGCAATCATTTGCTTCTATCGGGAAATCACGATGCGCTGAATTTCCTGGCGACGATCGGCAGCGAGGACCAATTGGGGGGACCGCCGGAAGCCGAGTTTGCTTTCGTCGATCTCGCAACCAAGGATCGCTGGGACCTACGCCCGAATGCAGGGCGGCTTCCCTGGTGGATTTTCTCCTCCCTCCGGCGGGTGCCAGGCACGGGCGTGCTAGATTATCTTGGCCTCCTGCGGCTTCTCGCTCCCGGCAAGGACGCGCCAATCGGCGCGGTCATGCGCTGCGACGGATTGCTTTACGACCGGCTATGGCGGCCGTTTTTTCTCGCTGCCTTGAATACCGAGCCTGCCGAAGCTTCATCCCACCTCGGCGCCGCCGTGGTGCGGGAAACGCTCGCCAGGGGAGGGCGCGCCTGCCGTCCTCTCGTCGCCACGCACGGCCTCTCCGCCGCGTTCATCGCGCCCGCGCTCGATTATCTGGTTAAACGCAAGGCAAAGATCTGGTTCGACCATAGGCTTAAGTGGATAGAGTTCGTAAACAGCCACGCTGCAGCTCTCCATTTCAGCGACGATACGGTGCAACTCGACGGGGAGGACAAAGTCGTTCTCGCGGTTCCGTCCTATGCCGCGCAGGACCTCGTGCCGGGCTTGCAATCGCCCGAGGATTATTGCGCGATCGTCAATGTCCATTTCAAAATCGCCCCGCCAAACAACTGCCCCGCTATTCTGGGCATCGTCAACGGGACCATCGAATGGCTGTTTGCATTTCCCGGCCGGCTGTCGGTCACCGTCAGCAGTGCCGATCGCCTCCTCGATGTCGCGCGTGAAGAACTCGCTCAAACCATTTGGGCGGAAGTCGCGGAAGTGACACGGATTGAAAAGCCGCTCCCGCCATGGCAAATCGTCAAGGAAAAGCGGGCGACGTTCGCCGCGACGGTTGACGAAAACGCGCGTCGGCCGGGCGCCCGAACGGCCTATGCCAATTTGGTGCTCGCGGGAGATTGGACCGCGACGGGACTGCCCGCGACGATCGAAGGGGCGATCCGGTCTGGCCATCGGGCGGCCGGTCTGATCGTGGCATCTCACTGAGACAAGGGCGGCGCCGGATGGAAGAGATGGATGGCGTAACGGAAAGTTCAGCCACGGCGAATCCGGAGCCTGCGCAAATCGAAGCGGTGGTTTCAAGGGCAACGCAAGCGCTGTTGGCTGCGCAGCGCGAGGACGGGCATTTCGTCTTCGAGCTGGAGGCGGATGCTACGATCCCGGCGGAATATATTCTTTTTAAGCATTATCTCGGCGAGCCGGCCGCTGCCGGGCTCGAAGCCAAGATCGCGACCTATCTCCGGCGCAAACAGGCGGGGCATGACGGCTGGCCGCTGTTCACCGATGGCGCTTTCAATATCAGCTGCAGCGTCAAGGCGTATTTCGCGCTGAAGGCGGCAGGCGATTCTCCGGAAGCGGACCATATGCGGCGTGCCCGCGCGGCGATCCTCGCGCATGGCGGGGCCGCAAACACGAATGTCTTTACGCGCGCCTTGCTGGCATTGTTCGGCGCGCTGCCGTGGCGCGGCGTGCCGGTCATGCCGGTCGAGATCATGCTTTTGCCGCGCCGGTTTCCCTTCCATGTAACCAAAATCTCCTATTGGAGCCGCACGGTTCTCACTCCGCTCATGGTTGTGATCGCCTTGAAGCCGCGGGCGAGGAATCCGCGCAATGTCACGATCGAGGAACTCTTCGTCGACCCGCCGGACGCGGTTCGCCATTGGCCCGGCGGGCCACACCAAAAATTTCCTTGGACCGCGCTTTTTGCTGGAGTGGACACGGTTTTGCGCTGGTCGGAGCCGTATTTTCCCAAGACCTTGCGCCGGCGCGCGATCGGTAAGGCGATCGCCTTCGTTGAGGAGCGATTGAACGGCGAGGATGGGCTTGGCGCGATCTTCCCCGCGATGATCTATTCGGCGATGATGTTCGACGCGCTGGGCTACCAGAGGCAAGACAAGAGGATGGTCCAGGTCCTGAATGCGATCGACAAGCTACTCGTTGTCCGCGAAGACGAGGCTTATTGCCAGCCTTGTGTCTCGCCGGTGTGGGACACCGGGCTTGCCTGCCACGCTCTGATGGAAGCTGGCGGCGAAGCCGTGACGCCACGTGTTCGCCCCGCACTTTCCTGGCTCGAACCCCTGCAAATTACCGATGTCGCGGGCGATTGGGCCGCGCAAAAACCCCATGTCCGGCCGGGCGGGTGGGCGTTTCAATATGCCAACGCCTACTATCCCGACGTCGACGATACCGCTGTCGTGGCGATGGCGATGGACCGCGGGGCGGGCCATGGACCGGAGTACAAGGATGCCGTAGCTCGTGCGCGCGAATGGATCGAAGGCCTACAAAGCGCCGATGGCGGCTGGGGCGCTTTCGATTCCGACAATGACCGGGAGTATCTGAATTACATCCCTTTCGCCGATCACGGCGCGTTGCTCGATCCGCCGACCGCGGATGTGACGGCGCGCTGTCTTTCCATGCTGGGCCAGCGCGGCGAGACCCCCGCGAGCAATCCTGCGGTCGCGCGCGGCGTCGAATATCTCCTTCGTACCCAGGAGAAGGATGGCAGCTGGTTCGGCCGCTGGGGGATGAACTACATCTACGGAACCTGGTCGGTGCTTTGCGCGTTTAATGCGGTCAAGCGTGATCCGTGCAGCGCCGATGTGCAACACGCCGTCGCCTGGCTTAAAAGCGTCCAGAACACGGACGGCGGGTGGGGCGAAGGAGGCGAGAGTTACGCGATGGATTATGCTGGCTACCGTCCGGCGCCGAGCACATCGTCCCAGACGGCATGGGCATTGCTTGGGCTGATGGCCGCCGGTATGGTGGATGACTTAGCGGTCACGTTGGGGATACGCCATCTTGCGCGGACCCAGGGGGAGGATGGATTTTGGAAGGAAGAGCGTTTTACCGCGACCGGCTTTCCCCGGGTCTTTTTTCTGCGCTATCATGGCTATTCGAAATATTTTCCGCTGTGGGCGATGGCGCGCTACCGCAATCTGAAGGAAGGCAACCGGCAGCCGGTTCTCATGGGGATGTAAACGGCTCGCCGGTCATCGCCGTTACGGGCCTTAAGGCGGAAGCGTGGATTGCCGCCGGGCCGCGAATACTCGCGCTGTCGGGGTGCGGCGATGTCTCGGGGCTCACGAGGAGACTTGACGCCGCCCTCACGAACGAGGCTTCCGCCATCATCAGTTTTGGCGTCGCGGGCGGCTTGGTCCCGGGTCTCGCCCCGGGGACAAAGCTTATCGCCCGTTCGGTTGTCGCCGAGGACGGCGCACGCTATTATGGCGATCCGGTTTGGTCGGAGCGGCTTTCCTGCGCCCTCGGCGGCGCGGCGATCGCCGACATAGCCGGTGTCGATTTTCCAGTGGGCGGACCTGCCGAAAGGCTTGCCCTACATCTGAATACGGGCGCCCTCGCCGCCGATACGGAATCCCATGTTGCCGCCAGGGCCGCCGCCGCACATAATCTGCCCTTTGTCGCTTTTCGCGTCGTGGCCGACCCGGCACACCGGCAATTGCCGCACGCCGCGTTGGTGGCGATTCGACCGGATGGCTCGATCGCGCTCGGCGCGATCCTAGGCTCGCTCGCGCGAGATCTACGCCAAGTCCCGCAGTTAATGCGAACCGCCAACGATGCGCGCGCGGCCTTCGCGGTTCTATTCCGCGGCCGGAAGATGCTGGCCGGAGCCCTCGGCTTCACCGATTTCCGCGAGTCTTTGCTCGACATGCCGGCTGAAGACATATTCGGCGGGCCGCTGCCTATCTAGCGGGATATCAGGCGCCATCGGGCCCTCGACGCGAATACCGCCCAGGGCCACGCCGAGCGCCCGCCAGGGATGCTTGAATGCATCCTCCACGGCGGTCGCCTCATAGCCGCAATGGACCATGCAGTCGGCGCATTTTTCGTAATTGCCAGTGCCGTAGGCGTCCCATTTGGTGTCCTCCATCAGCTCCTTGAAGGTGGCGGCGTAGCCTTCGCCGAGCAGATAGCACGGCCGCTGCCAGCCGAAGACCGTGCGGGTGGGATTGCCCCAAGGCGTGCACTGATAGGTTCGATTGCCGGCTAAAAAGTCGAGGAACAGCTTCGATTGGAAGAAGGGCCACGCCTTGCCGCCGTCGCCGCGGGCGAAAATTTGCCGGAATAGAGTCTTGGTGTTCTCGCGATTGAGGAAATGTTGTTGATCCGGCGCGCGCTCATAGGCGTAGCCGGGCGAGACGGTGATGCCCTCGATGCGCAGCGCCGCCACACTATCGAAAAACGCGGCGACCCTGGCGGGGTCGGCATTATTGAACAGCGTGCAATTGATGGTAACGCGAAATCCGCGCTCCTTGGCGAGCTTCAAGGCCTCGAGGGCTCGGTCGTAGACACCGGCCTGACAGACCGAATGGTCGTGCATTTCGGCATCGCCATCGAGGTGAATCGACCAGTTGAAGTAACGGTTCGGCGTGTAACGGTCGAGGTTTTTCGCAAGCAGAAGCGCGTTGGTGCAGACGGTCACGAATTTGTGTCTGGCAATCGCGCCCTTCACAATCTCCGGAAGTTCCTTGTGCAGCAAGGGCTCGCCCCC
>DATARJ010000366.1:0-5504 GCA_036264205.1 Methylocella sp. | reverse complement strand
GCGTCGTTCGAGGTCGTGCTTTTGCGTCAGGATCCGCCTTTCGATCTCGCTTATATAACCGCGACGCATCTGCTCGAGCATTTGCCGCCAGAGGTCCTGGTCGTCAACGATCCCGCCGGCGTGCGCAACGCGCCGGAGAAGCTTTTTGTCATGAATTTTTCGCAGTTGATGCCGCCAACCTTGATCACTCGCGACAAAGCGGCCATCGAGGAATTTCTCGCCAAGCATAGCGAAGCCGTGATGAAGCCCTTGCATGGCCACGGCGGCGCGGCGGTGTTCAAGATCGTCCAAGGCGATCCAAACCTTGGCTCGCTTTTTGACCTCTTCGCGGCGACTTTTCGCGAGCCATGGGTGGTGCAACGGTTTCTGCCGCGGGTGGCAGATGGCGACAAGCGCATCATCCTCGTCGATGGCGTGGCGGCGGGCGCGGTCAACAGGGTGCCGGCCGGAAACGACATCCGCGCGAACCTGGCGCGTGGCGCCATCGCATCGGCGGCTGAGTTTACGCCACGTGAGCGTGAAATTTGCGCCGTGATCGGCCCCGAGCTGAAACGGCGCGGCTTGCTTTTTGCCGGCATCGACGTCATCGACGGCAATCTAACCGAGATCAATGTGACCTCGCCGACCGGCATCAGGGCGATCAAACGGCTAGGCGGTCCGGATCTCGCCGTCGCGATCTGGGACGCAATCGAAGCAAAATTGCGCCTTGGCTCCGCCTTGTCATTCACGGAAATGGAAACCACCTTGGAGGAATCGCGGGGGATCCACCTATCGCCGGGCCATCGGACTCCATGAACACCATGCTCGATACCGCGGCGCCGGTCCAGCCCCGGCGGTACCGGAACAACTTGCCCGATGGGGCCTATTTCCATCGCGCGAGCCTGCGCGCCGAAATCGCGGCGCTCCATGCGGGCGGCGAGCCGGCTCATGTCGTGCGCCAGCAAACGGTCGCGCTTTTTCGCGCCGCCTTGGACCAAGGACGGACGCTCGCCCGCGAGACGTTTCAGGCCAGTGGGGGTGGCCTCGCCTGCGCCGGCCATCTCGCCCATATCGAAGACGAGCTAATCCGCGAGATCTTCAATTACGTGACGGCCTATGTTCATCCGGCCGCAACCGATCCGGCCGGCGAAGCCTTCGTGATCGCGGCGGTAGGTGGCTATGGGCGGGCGACACTTGCACCGGGTTCCGACATCGATCTCCTTTTCCTGCTCTCTCCCGCGGCGCGGCCGCGCGGGGAACGCATCGCCGAGGCGATCCTCTATATGCTTTGGGATCTCGGCCAAAAAGTCGGCCACGCGACACGCTTGGTCAAGGAATGTCTGGTTCATGCCCGCGAAGACATGACCGTCCGCACGGCGCTTCTTGAAGCGCGCCTTATTCTCGGCGACAGCGGGCTTTTCGAAACCATGCGGACGCGGTTCGAGCGCAAGATCGTGCAAGGAAGGGCTGCCGAATTTGTCGCGGCGAAGCTCGCCGAACGCGACAGCCGCATCGCGCAGGCCGGCCGCTCGCGCTATCTCGTCGAGCCAAATGTCAAGGATGGCAAAGGCGGCCTCCGGGACCTCAACACGTTGTTTTGGATCGCCAAATATGTGTATCGACTGCGCGACGCGGCCGACCTCGTCGGCGCCGGCGTGTTTTCTCGTTCCGAGTATAAACTGTTCTGCCGATGCGAGGAGTTCCTCTGGCGTGTCCGCTGCCATCTCCATTTTTTAACTGGCAGGGCGGAAGAAAGACTGAGCTTCGATCATCAACGCCGGATCGCGTACCACCTCGGCTATTCGGCGAGAGGCGGCCTCGCGAGCGTCGAGCGGTTCATGAAACATTACTTCCTGATCGCCAAGGATGTCGGCGATTTGACCGCGATCGTCTGCGCCGCGCTCGAAGAAAAGCAAGCCAAACCATCGGCCAGGCTCGACCGGTTCCGGCCTTGGCGGCGCAAGCGGGCGGCCATCGCGAGTGGAGATTTCGAAGTTGAAAATGGCCGTGTCACGGTCACGGGACCAGAGGTTTTCGCCCGCGATCCGGTCAATCTCATCCGGTTGTTCTGGGTCGCCGACCGCAATGGCCTCGCGATCCATCCAGACGCGACGAGGCACGTCACTCGGGCACTGAAGCGTATCGATGCGAAGCTGCGCGCCGATCCCGAAGCAAACCGGCTGTTTCTTGAAATCCTGACCTCGCGCAACGAGCCCGAAATCGTGCTGCGGCTCATGAACGAAGCCGGCGTTCTCGGACGCTTCATCCCGGAATTTGGTCGCATCGTCGCGCTCATGCAATTCAATATGTATCATCACTACACGGTCGATGAGCATCTCTTGCGCGCGGTGGGAAACCTCGCCGAGATGGAAGCACAAAGGCTTGCCACGGACCTTCCTCTGGCAAGGGAAATCCTGCTGTCGATCGCCAATCGGAGGGTGTTGTGTCTCGCGCTTTTTCTGCACGATATCGCCAAGGGGCGGATGGAAGATCATGTCAGCGCCGGTGTGGCTGTCGCGCGCGCGCTCTGTCCGCGTCTCGGCCTCATGGAAGCCGAAACCGAAACGGTCGCGTGGCTTATCGAGACTCATCTGATTATGTCGGACACGGCGCAGCGGCGCGATCTTGGCGACGCGAAAACGATTGCGACCTTCGCCAGCCGCGTGCAGACCCTTGAACGCCTCAAAATGCTGTTGATCCTTACCATTTGCGATATCTGCGCCGTGGGGCCTGGAGTCTGGAACAATTGGAAGGCTGAACTCCTGCGCACCCTCTATTGGGAGACCGAGGTGGAGCTCTCGGGCGGTCACTCCACGGCCGATCGCAAACAGCGCGTCGCCCAGGCGCGCGAGGAACTGCGCCGCGCGCTGCCGAAGTGGTCGGACCTCGATTTCGAGGCCTATGCCGCGCGTCTTCCCCAAGCCTATTGGCTAAAGGCCACACTGGAGCAGAAGCTTCTTCACGCCAAGCTTTTGAATATGACCGAGGTCGAGCTACCCGCGCCGATCACCGATGTCCTCATAGATCGGGACCGTAGCGTCACCGAATTGACCGTCATTGCGCCCGACCACGCAAGGCTTTTATCCACCGTCGCCGGCGCCTGCGCGGCAACGGGAGCCAATATTGTCGATGCGCAGGTTTTTACGACGGCCGATGGCATGGCGCTCGACACAATTTTTGTTTCGCGCGCTTTTAAATACGACGAAGACGAGTTGCGCCGGGCGGGCAGCATCGTGCTCGCAATCGAGCGTGCGCTCAGCGGACAAGTGAGGCTGCGGGACATGGTCGCCGCAAGGACGCGGCAGGCCGGAGAAGACCGCGATGTTTTTCGCATCCATCCAGAAGTATCGATCGACAATACGCTTTCCAACCGCTTCTCCGTTGTCGAAGTGACCGGCCTCGATAGGCCCGGCCTGCTTTATGAATTGACGGCGATTATGTCCAGGCTCAGCCTCAACATAGCCTCGGCCCATATCGCGACATTCGGCGAAAAGGCGGCGGACGTGTTTTATGTGAGCGATCTTACCGGGGAGAAAATTACCTCCGCGCATAGGCAGGAAGCGATTCGGCGGGAACTTTTAGGAGTTTTCGATCTGGCCAAGCAAGCGTCCGCATGACAGAGGGCGGGTTCTGATATCTCCCGGGGATCGCGATCCTGCGCAACTCATCGCAAGAAGGTTGCGGCGGGAGCTTGATTTTGGTTGCCAAAAAACTGATATCCCGGCGTGGTTTGTCATTTATCAAAGAGCGATCATGAACGATTCAAAAAAAGCCGAAAACGAAGCCGCCGCGATCAACCCGAACGGTGCCAGCGGCGATGCCGGCGCGATGTCCGCCGGCCCTGCCGCGCAAGCTCCGGCTGGAGAACCAGATCCCTTCGTTGCCTTGGAAAATCTTCAGCTCGAGAACGCAGCGCTGAAGGACAAGATCCTGCGCGCCCTCGCCGAGATGGAAAACCAGCGCCGCCGCACAGAGCGCGAGGTCGCCGACGCCAAAACCTACGGCGTGACCACGTTTGCCCTCGATATGCTGACGTTCGCCGACAATTTGCGGCGCGCCGTCGAAAGCGTACCGCCCGATGCCCGCGAGCAGGCGGGGGCCGCGCTGAAGGCCTTGATCGAGGGACTTGAACTCACCGAGCGCGACTTCCTGTCGCGGCTTGGCAAATACGGTGTCAGGAAGCTCGAACCTCTCGGGGCCAAGTTCGATCCCAATCTCCACGAGGCGTTATTCGAGGTGCCTGACGAGACGGCGCCGAATGCTACGGTCGTGCAGGTCGTCGAGGATGGCTACGCGATCGGCGATCGCGTGCTTCGCCCCGCCAAGGTTGGCGTCTCCCGCGGCGGTCCAAAACCCGCGAACGAAAACGCTCCCACGTAGTCCGTGGAAGCGTTCTTGTTTCGTGCGGAGCGGCTTGGTGAGGGGAGTGCCTTCGGCTAATATTTGAAAGTGATGCCTGTGGACGCGATCCAAGGATCGATCTTACCAAGGGTTTTAATGTGGATGGTCGTGTTTAGGACTTCCCCCTGAAAGTTGGGATTGAGGTAAATCAGCTTTTTCGCGTCCGCAAAGACACCCCAGTTAGGTAAGCCAAAGTCCGTCAGCATATAATCGAAGCCGGCTTGGGCAACGGCGCACCAAGTCGGATCGACGCTGAAGTTCTGAAGGAAGCCGTCGCTGGTATTGGCGAACATCACCACATAGGCCGCGCCTGCGCCGATATAGGGCTGAAAGTTACCCCATTGAGTGAAGTGGTATTGAATGAGGCCCATCAGCGGCCCAAAGCGCACGCTTCCCACTAGGTCCGTTCCCAAGAGTTTTGTTGCACTGAAAGCAGTCGCCTTGATATGCATGAGCGGGGGCACGCCGGCGGAGATTGCGAGCGCGATATTGGGCGTGAGGAAATAGCCCGCTTCCAAGCCGAGGGTATAACTCGGCGGGATAGCTACGTTATTCAATGTGACGGTACCGACGCCGGGGACCGGTATTACCTTCAGGAGCCCGCCTCCGGTCGACTGCGCGTCGGGCGGCGAGTAAAAGGCGCCGAGCGCGCCGACATGGACGAAGAAGATCGGCGGAGCCGGCGGGAGCGGTTCCGGCGTGGGAGTCAAATCCGCGGCATCGGCACGCGTGATCGCGAGGGCTGCGATGAAAGCAGCGGCCCAAATTCTGATAGCACCGGTCATGAACTTTCCCTCCAGTTTTATGTTCTAGAGTTCACGCGATATTGACCCTTTGTCAAACGATGAGTGCTTGCCAAGTCGCTTTCGATGCCCACTATGACTTTTTTGCCACGCTCCAAGCCCCTCGAAGCTCGCATGAGGGGCACTTGCTATTTGATTTGGAACGATAGGGGCTCTGCCGCATTGCGACAACATGGCCCCTACCCATGGCGCTAAGGATTCGCGATAAGCTGTGGCAAGGCATCGGAAACACGATCCCGAACGCCTAGAGAGGGGTCGAAACAAACAAGGAGCTGCTGGATGAGGCTCGCGATTGACCGGTGGAAACCGGCCCTACTCGTT
>DATARJ010000329.1:0-2313 GCA_036264205.1 Methylocella sp. | reverse complement strand
TTTTGCGGGTGACCCTGCCGCCGGCGAAAAGATCTTCACGCAGAAGTGCAAGACCTGCCACCAGATCGGCGAAGGCGCCAAGAACTTCGTCGGACCGGAGTTGAATGGGCTGATCGGGCGCAAAACGGGCACCGCGCCAGGTTATAATTATTCCGATGCGAACAAAGAGTCCGGACTCACCTGGGACGAGGCCACGTTCAAGGAATATATCACCAATCCGAAAGCCAAAATTCCCGGAACGAAAATGATTTTCGCCGGGCTCCCGAAAGAAGGCGACCGGGATGATCTTGCCGCCTATCTCGCGCAATTCGATGCCGATGGTAAGAAGAAATAAGTTCTGTCAACCTATGGTTCCTCGCGCCGTGGAAGCATCCCGCGCGAGGGATCGTAGGCGGCGATCGCCGCGCCGAGAAAGACGGTTGTCGTCCCGAATACCACCGCCAAGGCGAGGAAATTTATCTTTTCGTAGAGAGCGAAGCGGATCAGCTCGACCGCATGGGTGAACGGATTGAGTTCGCATAGTGTGGCGAGCCACGGGCTGCCTTCCTTGACCCGCCACAAAGGATAGAGCGCCGAGGACGCGAAAAACATTGGGAAAATGACGAAATTCATGATCCCCGCGAAATTTTCCAATTGCTTGATCAGCGACGACAAGAGCATGCCGAGCGCGCCCAGCATGAGGCCGGCGAGAACGAGGGCCGGAAGCACGGTCAGATAGCCCCAAGGCGAAGGCGGCTCGATCTCCCAGAAATAAGCGACGAGAAGAAACGCATAAACTTGGGCGAGCGACACGGCGGTGCCGGCGGCGAGCTTGGAAGTCAAAAGAAACCAACGCGGGAAAGGGCTCACGAGCAGCGTGCGCATGTTTCCCATTTCGCGGTCGTAGACCATGGAGAGCGACGATTGCATGCCGCTGAAAAGCTCGATCATCGCGATGAGGCCGGGCGTGATATAGACCTCGTAGAGCACATAGGTGTCATAGGGTGGAATGATCGATACCCCCAGCACGGAACGAAAACCCGCCGCGAAGATGAACAGCCACACGAGCGGGCGTACCAGCGCCGAGACAAAGCGTTCCCGCTGATGCCAATACCGCAAAGCCTCGCGCCAAACGATGCCTTTCAGGCAAATCGCGTATTGGACGAGGCCGAGACCCTGGGCGCCGGGAGTGGAAGAGGCGGTCGATCCACTCATTTCGGCTCTCCCTCGGAACAGGCGGCGCTGGTCAAGGCGATGAACGCGGGGCCTATGCCGGCTGCGCCCGCGCGGGTACCGATTTCGGAGGCAGTGCCGTGATCGAGAATCTTGCCCTCGTGCAGGACGACGACATCGTCGCGGGGTTCGATCTCGTCGATCAGATGGGTTGCCCAAAGCACGCCGATGCCCTCGCGCGCGACAAGGCCCCGCACATGCTTGAGAATATCCGCGCGGGCCTTGATATCGAGGCCGGCGGTCGGCTCGTCAAGCAGCAGCAGGCGCGGGCGATGGAGCAGCGCGCGGGCGATTTCTACCCGCCGCATTTGGCCGCCGGAAAGGTCGCGCACCTTTTCGCACGCGCGGCCGGTCATTCCGACCTGATCCAGAACCAGGGCCGCCCGCAACTTAGTCTCTTGCCCGGAAATCCCGTGCAGCGCGGCATGATAGAAAAGGTTTTGCTTGACGGTCAGATCGGGGTCGAGCGTCCGCGCCTGGAACACGACGCCGAGCCTGCGCAGCGCTGCGCCAGGGGCACGGTTCACGTCGAAGCCAAAAATTCGAATGCTGCCTCTTTGTGTCGCGAACAGGCGGGTGATCAAGCAAAATAGCGTGCTCTTGCCGGCGCCGTTGAGGCCGAGAAGGACGCTGAAACTACCCTGGGCGACGCTAAAGCCGACGTTCTCCAGAGCCTTGCGCGTGCCATAGCGTTGGCTCACGCCGGCGACCACTAACGCCGCGGGCGGCCTCGCGCCGCGATTGCTTGTGGCTTCCGGGTCTGGCGTGGAACTCATTGGCGCGCAATCGCCACACCCCAGGGAAATGAACCGACCGCGATTGACTTAAGCACCTTGAGGCTCGCCACTTCGATGACCGAGACGTCGTTCGAAACTCCATTGGTCGTGTAAAGAAATCTGCCGTCAGGGGTAAACGCCAATTGCCAGACGCGCTGGCCGACGAGCAGATATTTCTCGACCTTTTTCGTCGCGGCGTCGATGACGGCGACGCGATTCGCCGGACCAAGCGCCACGAACGCCTTCTTGCCATCCTGGGTGAACCTCATCCCGACCGGCTGGATCGCTTCCTTCGCGAGCCCAGGGACCGCGAAGGCGATCTTCT
>DATARJ010000310.1:0-5186 GCA_036264205.1 Methylocella sp. | reverse complement strand
GCGCAGCAAACCGGCGATGATGGCGGCGGCGAGGACAACGCCTGCCACGGGAATCAAAATTAAAAACGCGCCCACCACGAAAAGGAGCATTGCGAGCAAGATAACCCCACCCAGCAAGAAGTAGGGCAGGAGACCAAACTGTCCGATCTTGGTAACATAGACGCGGTTGCTGCCGCGCTCGACTTCCCGCACCCAGAACGGGCTTTCCGGCTCGCCGCCGGCGCGGCCTGGGGGGATAATCTCTGGCTCGGAATGATGCTCGTCGTCGGGTAGCAAGCGCCGGTCGATCATGGTCGTAGTGCCCCAAGCTAAGGGTTTCTCGTTGTACATGGGGATGGGGCCTAACGGCTGCAACCGTTCCTTGCGGGCAACAAGCGGCAGCTTTTCCAATGATTCCCTCTGATCGGGAAGCTCTCTAAAGCGGAATCCTCCGACGACGCCGAAATAGCGCGCTATTCGCTCGAGCGAACCTTTAGCTTGTTACCACGGCGGTCCGGCGCAGTTATAGTTCCCACGCTTCGCGTTCCTGCATTGGCTGCCCAGTGGAAGCCGGCAGAAGGGAAATAACGGCCAAATTGAAGCTGCCGCGATTATAGTTTTTAATAATTCCAATCAAAAGTAATTTCGTTGATATGTAACCGATCATGGTATAATGCGTTGAATAGTTGCGCTCAACTATCCGCCACGGCGCAGCGGCACTACCGCCGGTGCCGTGGAGCAAGCATCGGCCAAGCTTCGATGCCTTGCCACGTCCCGGGACATGGAGGTCTTCGCATGGCCGGCGCTCTTATCATCGTCCTGCGCGAGGTCATCGAAGCTGGATTGATCGTTGGCATCGTGCTGGCCGCGACCCGGACGCTGCCGTCGCGCGGGCGCTACGTCGCGGGGGGCATTCTCGCCGGTCTTCTGGGCGCGGCGTTGGTCGCAGCTTTCGCGGGCGCCCTGGCCAATGCACTTGCGGGCATCGGCCAGGAAGTCTTCAACGCCGCCATTCTCGGCATCGCGGTCATCATGCTTGGCTGGCACAATATCTGGATGGCGCGGCACGGACGCCAGATCGGCCAGGATATGCATCGGCTTGGGCGCGACGTCGTAAGCGGTTCGCGGTCCCTGTCGGCGCTCGCCATCGTCGTCGCCGTGGCGGTGCTCCGCGAAGGCTCGGAAGTCGTTCTGTTTCTCTATGGTGTGGTTATTTCGAGCGGCGAATCGGGGCTTAGCCTCGTGCTAGGCGGGTTGCTCGGGCTTTTGCTCGGCGCCGGGATGAGCGCCCTCACCTATAAGGGCCTCGCGGTCATCCCCCCGCGGCATCTCTTCAAGGTGACTAGCATTCTGATTGGCTTCATGGCGGCGGGCATGGCGGCGCAAAGCGTTGCTTTTCTCGAACAAGCCGATATTGCAACCGGACTGGGCGATGTCGTTTGGAACACATCCTCGGTGCTGGCCGATAATAGCATCGCGGGCCGCGTCCTCCATACACTTCTGGGCTATACCGGCAAACCCACGGAGCTGCAGCTTGTGGTCTATCTCGCGACTCTCGGAGCAATCTTCGGTGTCATGAAGCTTTTGGCGCCGCCAGCGGGGCAAAACCGCAAGCTCGCCACCAATTGACAACGAGGAAACGGCAAGCGTGGATCGAGTTCAAATCGGGCACGAGGCGCGGCAATTCAGCGCACGCGGAATCGACGCTATTGCTGGCGCCCGCACAAGTGAAGCTTGGAAGTTCGTTGCGTCGAGACGAGATAGGCGATAGTGTAAGCCATCGCCTGAATCGTCGGCCGCTTTCAGCTGTCCTTGTTTAAGAACCGCTCGGTCGAGGCATCCAAGGTTCGTGCCGCGATGTTCATTCGCGCGAAAAGTCCCATGAACTTGGACGGGTGTTTCAGTTGCAAGTCGAAAGCTCGCCCACGAATGCACGGCGATCCAGAGCGGGTTCCATGCCGTGCCGGTTTGATCACAGCCCATATTTGGGAACAGAATGACATTCAGCAAACTCGGTCTCAGCGAGAAGGTTCTCCAAGCCGTCGAGGCCTCTGGGTACCTCACCCCCACTCCCATTCAAGCGGAAGCGATTCCGCACGTGCTTGCCGGACGCGACGTGCTCGGTATTGCCCAGACAGGCACCGGCAAGACAGCGGCCTTTACGCTGCCGATGTTATCGCGGCTGGAAAAAGGCCGCGCCCGGGCGCGAATGCCACGCACGCTGATCTTGGAGCCGACCCGTGAACTCGCCGCGCAGGTCGAGGAAAGTTTTGTCCGGTACGGCGTCAACCATAAGCTCAATGTCGCGCTTTTAATCGGCGGCGTTTCCTTTGGCGATCAGGAAACCAAGATCATGCGGGGCGCTGACGTTCTGATCGCGACGCCTGGCCGGCTTTTGGATTTCTCCGAGCGTGGCAAGCTGCTTCTGACTGGAATCGAAATTCTCGTCATCGACGAAGCCGACCGGATGCTCGACATGGGTTTCATCCCGGACATCGAGCGGATCTGCAAGCTGGTGCCATTCACACGCCAGACCTTGTTCTTTTCGGCGACCATGCCGCCGGAGATCACAAGGCTTACCGAGGCGTTTCTCCATAATCCGGTGCGCATCGAGGTGACCCGCGCCGCCTCCACGTTAATCACCACATCGCAAGGTCTGGTTGCTTCGGCCAGCGGTCCGGCCAAGCGCGAAACCTTACGCCGCTTGATCCGCGGCGCCCCCGATTTCAAGAACGCGATCATTTTTTGCAATCGCAAGCGGGACGTGGCGATCCTCCATAAATCCCTGCAAAAACATGGGTTCAATGCCGGCGTCCTGCACGGCGACATGGATCAGCGCGCCCGCACGGTTTCCCTCGATGCTTTCAAGACCGGCAGCGTCGACCTTATCGTCTGCTCGGACGTCGCGGCACGTGGCCTCGACATTCCAGATGTGAGCCATGTGTTCAATTTCGATGTCCCGACCCATGCCGAGGATTATGTTCATCGAATTGGCCGCACGGGGCGCGCGGGCAAAACCGGCATCGCACTCTCGATCGTTACCCCCGCCGATCAAAAATATGTTCTCCAAATCGAGCGGCTGATCGCCCGAAAAATCGATTGGCTTTCCGGCGAAAGCCTCGCCAATCTTCCCGAGGGCAGCGAAACCACGCAACGCGCGCCACGCGGCACGCGCGCGCCGAGGTCGCGGAGACCTTCGCCGCTCGGCGACGCCGCGCGAGGGCGAGCGAGTTCCCGGCAACAAACCATTAGTGTGCCCGCCGCCGCCAAGCCAAGCGGTTCACGGCGGCGCAACGACGATCGTCCGCTCGGCGAGCCTGGGCCGAAACGGCCCGCCAAGACACAGAGCGCGCCCGAGCGGCGGCGCCATAACGATGCCGATGCACCGGTCGTTGGCATGGGCGATCACGTGCCGATGTTTCTGCTGCGGCCTGCCAAGGTCAAGCCAGCAAAAGCGCCCGAGGATAAAGACGATCCGGGCAAGAACACCCGAATGGGGTGAATTACGAAAGGCTTAAACCAACATCCTCATAGCTCGGGACGAGCATGATCGCGACGAAGTCAACGATCACAGTCGCTCGACCGTTAGGCGATCCGGTTCGCCTCCAAAATACTTGTGCAAGGCATTCCTAAACACCTGATTATCGGATGTGGCATTGGTAAACAATGTCATGGAAGAATGAAATTTGCGATCGTCGGGTTCGCCAAAAATCTGGTCAATCGAACGTCCCTCCACGAGGGTAATGAGACGAGTACAGTGTCGCAGTCTTGGCCCAAGAATTGGATGATTTAAATACGCCTCGGCTTCCTCACGAGAAGAAATCGCGAATTTTCGGGCTAGCGGGCTGGAGCCCAGCCCTTCAATCTGCGGGAAGATAAACCACATCCAATGTCCACTTTTGCGGCCTTCCTGTAGTTCCAAGCACACGTCCTCGAACACAGGGCTTTGGGCGTCAACAAAACGTTGTAAATTATAATGATCATTTTTATCGTTTTCTGCCATCGGCGATCCCGGCACGATTGGCGGAGCTGCGCCGACCTTGGGTTCGCTTCCCAATAAGAGGGAGCGTAACTGTTCCGTCCCAATTGCCCGGCCGAGTTCTCTGAAGGCAAAGAACGGCGTCAAGGGTGAAGAGTTTCATTCAACACCCATAACAGTCGCCATAATAAGATGGATATGCATACTGGTTATACCGGCTGTAAAATTGAAATTGACTGTACTCCAACGGTTGCACAACAATCGGGGCCTGAAAGTATACCGGCGGCAGGTATGCATATGGCGCCTGCCCGATGCCAAGCGCGATTGCCGGGCCAGGGTAGTAGTAGCCAGGGTAGTAGTATTGAGCGTTTGCCGTCACACCTGTAAGGCAGAGCGTGCCTAATAGCGCGAGCGCAACACAAACTTTTATCCTCATTTGATCATTCCCTTAGCTTTCAACGGGGATTCCCCCGATGACTGGGTAAATATTTAGCGCTTGTGCGGACGAAATCGAGCCTGAGAACGCCATTAGTTGATTCACCCGTCGGGTTCCCCATGACGGCCTCATTAGATTCGAATACATGGCGATTAGCTTAATCGCGGTCGCGGCACCGCTAATTGGTGCGTCATCCGCCGAATGCGGGTTAAACGGCCTTTTCCCGGGCCTCGCGCGCCGGCGTGAGCGACACCGATTCTCCGCAGCCGCACGCACCCGTCTGGTTCGGGTTCTGAAAGGTGAAACTCGCTTGCAACCTATCGACCTCGAAATCCAACCTGGTGCCGAGCAGGAACATCAAATCCTTCGGCGCGATGAGGATTTTCACACCCTGGTCCTCGATGACTTCATCGGCGGGCCGAACTTCATCGGCAAGATCCATGGTGTAGGTCATGCCGGCGCAGCCGCCCTTCTTGATCCCGACCCGCAACCCCGCGACCGGCCGTCCGGCGGTCTCGATGAGTGTTCGCGCACGCGCCGCGGCGGCTTCGGTCAAAGACAGGACTGCGAATTGCGGGTTGGCCATAAAATCCTCCGTCACGCCAAAAAATCGCCGGCCTCCCTTATATAACTTATATAGCATCCCTTCCGTCGATTTTTAGCGCCGCCGCGAAAAAGCTTCTGCCGTCTGTCCCGAAGGGGAAATCAATTACCAAAAGGCAGACGGCAGAAGCTTTTTCGCGGCGGCGCTAAAAATCGATGCGAGGGATGCTATATGACGCTATATAAGGG
>DATARJ010000200.1:0-1940 GCA_036264205.1 Methylocella sp. | reverse complement strand
TGGTCCACTTCGGCGACGGACAGGATTTTTGGCAGCCTCCGGCCGCGCCTAGGCGCCTCGACAATCAACGCCGGATCGTCGGCGCGGCGCCCGTCGGCAACGAGAAACCGGTGGAACTGGCGGATCGAAGAAAGTTTTCGTGCGCTCGATGCGGGTTTGAGGCCGCGTTTTGCAAGTAAGGATAGATAAGCGCGAATGTCGGCGGTGGCGGCGTTTCCCGGCGCCTTTCCTGCGCGGGCGAGTCCCGCGCCATAATCAACGAGGTCGCGGGCATAGGCATCGAGCGTGTTTTTCGTGGCGCCGCGTTCGGCCGCGATCATCTCGAGAAAGGCTTCGATCAGGCGAGGAATGTTACGCGTCATCGGCCTGCGGCTCGCTATTTGTTCAGCCGCGCCGGAGGAATCGGTTGGCTCATCTCGCGTGGCTGCGGTTCGACGAACGTCACCAGCGCGATCATGCCGCCATAAACGATTCCCGCCAGAATGCCGGCGAGCAAAAGAAATTTTATGAGTGAAGGCACGGGATACTCCACTGGCGGTTCGCACTTATCGGACACGGATGCGCGCGAGGCAAGCGCGCGATATTTGATTGGAAATTGGAAAAAACTGATCCATAAGAAATATGCTATCCAGTAAATTTCGAAGTTATTAACCGACATCCTGCGGCTGATCTCGGAACAGCAGCACCCCCGGCAGCCCTTTCGATTGTTTTACATCCGATCAAAATCGAAGGTCGAGGTACGTCTTGATGGCAACAAAAAATTGGGATTGTCCGGCGCGCGGCACACCGATGTCACCGGCTTTGGTGTGCCGGAGCATCACGGCGATGGTTCGGCCTTGTGCTATGCTCCTCCAAGCTTTGACATGCTTACTGACCCACAAGTTCGCTGAGCGTAATTCAGCGGCTCCTCGATGAACTCTGCGAGCCCGTTCGCCTGGGCACCCGCTCAACGGCTTTTTGCGAGAGGCTCCCGGCCAGCCTCGCTGCGTAGCGGGCCATCAGATCGACTTCGAGATTGATTTCATCGCCCGCGCGCCTTTCGCCCCAGGTCGTCACTCTCAGCGTATGCGGAACGAGCAGCACCGAAAAAATAGCAGCCTCGATGCTATTGACCGTAAGCGACGTGCCATCGAGCGCGACCGAGCCTTTTTCCGCGATGAAACGCATGAGGTCGCCTGGAACCCTGACGTCAATGCGCCGCATTCCGTCGAAATCCACCATTGCGACGATTTCCGCCACGCCGTCCACATGCCCGGTCACGATATGGCCGCCAAGCTCGTCGCCAAGTCTGAGCGCCCGCTCCAAATTGAGCTTCGTGCCAGCTTTCCAATGCCGCGCGGTCGTGCGTGCAAGCGTTTCCGCCCCGACATCGGCCTCGAACCAGCGGCGATTGACGCTTTCGCCACCCGCGACGACGGTCAGACAAGGTCCGCCGCAGGCGATCGAAGCGCCGGGCACGATCGTCCCGGCCGGATAGGAACAGGCGATGCGCAGATGGTTTAACTTGGCCCCTGCGTCAACCCGTTCCACCTCGCCGACATCGCTTACAAGGCCGGTGAACATGAAACCACTCTTTCGTAACGGGTCAGCCGGTCGGCTCCAATCATGCGCGTTTCCACGAGGCGATAATGCTGCGGATCGCCAAGTAGGGCCGCCGTGTCCGCGTCGAGGCCCAAAACGCCTTCTCGGCCGAGCGGTTCCGGCGCAGTGAAAATAAGGACTTCATCGGCGAGCCCCTGTCCGAGCAATCCCGCCGCGACGCGCGGGCCGCCCTCGCAAAATACGCGCGTCAAGCCCCGCGCGGCCAAGAGAGTCAACGCGGCATCAAGATCGACGTGCCCCGCCGGGTCGCGGCGCACATGCGCGACCTCGATACGCGCCTCACGCAAGCGCTCGGCACTCGCTTCGCTTGCTCCTTCGCCAGCAATGAGCAGCGCCGG
>DATARJ010000191.1:0-4931 GCA_036264205.1 Methylocella sp. | reverse complement strand
TTCTTCAAGTCGAGATGGATCTTTTCGGTCCCGAGCTTGAGTCTGTCGAAGAATTCCTGCGCCGGGTTCGGCCGCCGTTGCACCACGCTCTTGGCTGCCTGCGCCTGACGCCGGTAAATCCAGACGCGCGCGGGCGGCAGGTTCAACCAAACCGGCGGGGAAGCTTCGACGTGAAAATCGAGCATCGATGCCCTGTCACGGGGCACCGGCGAGACGCGACCATAAGTGAATTGGACGAAGCACCCGTCCGGGCGCATGCAATCGAAGGCACCAGCGAGGAGCGCAAGCCTTTGCGTCTCGGGTTTCAATAAGAGCGGAAGGCTCGATACGATCGCGGATGCCGGCCGGCGAAGCCGGCCTCTCAAGGTCTGCGCCAATTGATACGCATCCCCTTTGATGACATGGACGCCGGGAAAGCGCCGCTTAAGGAGCTTGCAGAAGCTGGGGTCGAATTCCACGAGGAAAAGCCGCCCTGGCGCGATGCCGCGCGCCAAAAGCGCCTCCGTGATCGCGCCGGTGCCCGGGCCCAGTTCGACGATAGGTCCCGCTTTGCGCGGATCGACGTAACGCGCCATCATGCGCGCCAGAAAGCGCCCCGATGGGGAGACCGCGCCGGCGATTCCCGGATTGTCGAGCCACGATTTGAAGAAGCGCGCCTCGTCGGCAATCCGCTCCTCTATCGGCGTGTTGGACTTTGATGAGCTGCGCCGGTTCGCGCGGGCGGGTTGGCTACGCAAAAAACGACCCTCCCTTATGGATGCGAGGGTACTTTCCCTCGCTTGATCGCCAGCAAAAGGGCGAGCCGTCACAAAACATAAATAAATGAAACGGGCAAGGGTTCCGCGCGCCGAGGGCTCACTGCCCGCTCAAATTCTCGAAGAAGTCTTTCATTCTGGCAAAAAAGCCAGCGGATTCCGGATGCGTCTTTGTCGAGGACAGCGCTTCGAATTCGGCGAGAAGTTCGCGTTGCCGCCTGGTGAGGCTTTGCGGCGTTTCAACCGTCACCTCGATATAAAGATCGCCGGTGTCGCGCGATCTCAGCACCGGCATGCCCTTGTTTTTCAGTTTGAATTGTTTGCCAGATTGAGTGCCGTCCGGGATTTTGACCTTGGCCGCGTCGCCATCGAGCGTATGGACGCTGACTTCCGCGCCGAGCGCCGCCTGGACCATCGAGATCGGAACGCGGCAGAAAAGATCGGCGCCGTCGCGCTGAAAAAACGGATGCGGCTTCGTCGACACGAAGATGTAAAGATCGCCCGCCGGACCGCCCTTGGCCCCTGCCTCGCCTTCGCCGCCGAGACGGATCCGCGTCCCGTCCTCGACGCCAGGCGGAATATTGACCGAAAGGCGGCGTTCGCGGGTGACGCGGCCCGAGCCGCCGCAGGCCTGGCATGGATTGTCGATGATTTCGCCGCCCCCATGGCAATGCGGACAGGTCCGTTCGATCGCGAAGAAGCCTTGCTGCGCACGCACCCGCCCGTGCCCGCCGCAGGTAGGACAAAGCTTCGGCTTCGCGCCAGCCTTGGCACCTGATCCGGCGCAAGCCTCGCAGGCGACCGAGGCTGGCAGGCTAATCGATGCCGTTTTGCCGTGAAACGCTTGTTCGAGCGAAATTTCCAGGTTGTAGCGGAGATCCGACCCGCGTGCGGGGCCCTTGCGTCCGCCGCCGCGCCGCCCCCCCATCACATCGCCGAAAAGGTCGTCGAAAATATCCGCCATCGACGCTGCGAATCCATCACCTCCGGTTCCGAAACCGCCATGTTCGAAGGCGGCATGACCGTAGCGATCGTAAGCCGCCCGTTTCTGCGAATCCGACAAGGCTTGGTAGGCTTCGTTCAGTTCCTTGAACTGAATTTCGGCTTCCGTATTGCCGGGGTTGCGGTCGGGATGACATTGCATCGCCGCCTTGCGGAAAGCCGATTTCATCTCCGCGTCCGTGCAGCTTTTGGAAACGCCGAGAATTTCGTAATAGTCCCGTCTCATCATCGCGCTTCACGTTCCAATCCGTACGCCCTCCGGAGCTTTTCACCGGGTGTTCAAGGCGCCGCTTATACCCCTCAGCCAAAATTTATTTCCGACTGAATCTCGATGCCAGCACTGCGCTCTTAGGCAAGTTTCCGCACGATCAAGGGCTCGGCCAAAAGGTCGAGGTACCGCCGCAATCGCCCGCCGCGCCGAAGCTAAAGACCCACGGTGCATGCTAGAGCATCATCCGCGAAAGTGAAATTTGATTTTACCAGAAACGCCCTCAAAAACAGCTGCGGGCGCTTCGAGCCAAATCGAATTTCCTTGACGGGGCTAAAATGCAACTGGCTTAGAAGGCATGATTCCCGCCGCCCTCCCTGCTCCTTCAGGCGGATTTTTTCTTGTCGTCGGGGCCGACTTCCTTGAAGTCCGCATCGATGACATCGTCCTTTGTCTCGGCATGCGCGCCCTCCGCTCCCGGCCCCCCGCCTTGGGCCTTATACATCGCTTCGCCGAGCTTCATGGACGCTTGCACAAGGTCATTCGTCCGGGCCTTGATCGCTTCGGTGTCCTCCCCTTCAAGAGCCGACTTCAAGGTGCCAATCGCGGCCTCGATCGCACTCTTATCGGATTCGGCGACCTTGGTCCCGAATTCCGCCAGGGATTTCTGGGCGGTATGAATCATCGCCTCGCCATGATTCTTGGCATCGACGAGTTCCCGGCGTCTCTTATCTTCGGAAGCGTGCAACTCAGCATCCTTTACCATCTTATCGATATCGCCTTCGCTGAGCCCGCCGGACGCCTGGATCCGGATCTGCTGCTCCTTGTTGGTTGCCTTGTCCTTCGCCGATACGTTGACAATGCCATTGGCGTCGATATCGAAAGTGACGTCGATCTGGGGTACGCCGCGCGGCGCGCTCGGGATCCCGACGAGATCGAACTGGCCAAGCAACTTATTGTCTGCCGCCATTTCGCGCTCGCCCTGGAAGACGCGGATGGTAACCGCCGTCTGATTGTCTTCCGCAGTCGAAAACACCTGGCTCTTTTTGGTCGGAATCGTCGTGTTGCGTTCGATCAACCGCGTGAACACGCCGCCGAGGGTCTCGATGCCGAGGGACAGAGGCGTCACGTCGAGCAAAAGCACGTCCTTCACATCGCCCTGGAGGACGCCGGCCTGAACCGCCGCGCCGATCGCGACAACTTCGTCGGGATTGACCCCTTTATGAAGGTCCTTGCCGAAGAAGCTCTTGACCACGTCTTGCACCTTGGGCATGCGAGTCATGCCGCCGACGAGAACGATTTCATTGATCTCGCCCGCGCTAAGCCCCGCGTCCTTCAATGCCTTGCGGCACGGTTCAACGGTTTTTTGGATCAAATCGTCGACAAGCGCCTCGAACTTCGCCCTTGTGAGTTTCAAGGTGAGATGTTTCGGTCCCGTGGCGTCGGCGGTGATATAGGGCAAGTTGATCTCGGTTTGGGTCGCGGACGACAATTCGATCTTGGCTTTTTCGGCCGCTTCCTTAAGACGCTGAAGCGCGAGCTTGTCCTTTTTCAGGTCGATTCCGTTGTCCTTTCTAAACTCGTCGGCAAGATACTCGACGAGGCGGACATCGAAATCCTCGCCGCCCAGGAAGGTGTCGCCGTTGGTCGATTTCACCTCGAATACGCCATCGCCGATTTCGAGGATGGAGATATCGAATGTGCCGCCGCCGAGATCGTAGACCGCGATAACCCCCGAGCCCTTCTTGTCGAGGCCATAGGCGAGCGCCGCCGCGGTCGGCTCGTTGATGATGCGGAGGACCTCGAGGCCCGCGATCTTGCCTGCGTCCTTGGTCGCCTGCCGCTGGGCATCGTTGAAATAGGCGGGAACGGTAATGACCGCCTGGCGCACCTCCTGGCCGAGATAGGCTTCAGCGGTCTCCTTCATCTTTTGCAAAATAAAGGCGGAAATCTGCGAAGGCGAATACTGCTTGCCATCCGCCGCGACCCAGGCGTCTCCGTTGGAGGCGCGAATAATCTTATAAGGGACGAGACCCATGTCCTTCTTGGTCATCGGGTCGTCGAAAGTCCGGCCGATAAGCCGCTTGATCGCAAAAAACGTCCGTTCGGGATTGGTCACGCCCTGACGCTTGGCCGGCTGGCCGACGAGACGCTCGCCGTCGTCCGTAAATGCAACGATGGAGGGCGTGGTCCGCGCCCCCTCGGCGTTCTCGATAACCTTCGGCGTCGCACCTTCCATGATCGCCACGCAAGAATTGGTGGTGCCGAGGTCGATTCCGATTACTTTAGCCATGGTTGCTCTTCCTTTCGATCCGCAAGACCACCGGACCCCAAGGCGATCCGGCAAATGGGCGGACGGATTTCCGCCCGGTCCCCGATTAAGTTCAAATTGGTATGGCAGCGCATGAACGCAAGATGCGCCGAATATAAGTGGACGATCGAGGTGTGCAAGACGAAGGTTCGGGGCAAGCGGTGACGCGGGCCAGTATTTCTCCCGCCCATGCCACCGCCAAGGGCGCGGCGTGGCCGGCGGAATTCGCACGGGAATTCGGTAAGTTTGCCTTGTTTCGATTGTCCAATCGCCAAGCGTGCCAGGTCCCGGACCAAAGTGCTATCGTGGCGCGGCACTTCATCCGGGCGAGAGTCCAGTTGAAACATTTTCCTTCGGTTGTGCTTCTTGCAGCTCTCTTGGCCCCGGCATTGGGGCGCGCGCAACTCATGCTTCCGGGCGCCCTCCAGGCGTCGCCTTCCTCTGCGAATAAGATCGCCCCCAATCCCACCGGTGCCACGCCTGGGCAACCGAAACCACCGGGACTCAAACCGCCCTCGGAGGAGACGATTTTTGGACAGGAATTGTCGCGCGACGGATTTGCCGGGATCATCGCCTTCCGGCGCGGACCCAGCAAAGGGCTTGAGATCACCCGGCTTTCGATCGCAGGAGAAGAAATTTCGCATCCGGGCGAACA
>DATARJ010000183.1:0-7303 GCA_036264205.1 Methylocella sp. | reverse complement strand
GATCACCCATGCCGGGACGAAGCGCGAAGGGCAAAAGCTTATCGCCGATGGCGGCCGCGTCCTCAATATCACGGGCCTCGGCGCCAATGGGGCGGAGGCGCGCGCGCGCGCCTATGCGGCGATCGATGTGATCGATTGGCCGGCCGGATTCTACCGCCGCGACATCGGCTGGCGGGCATTAGAGCCTGAAGCGGTGCAATTGGATCGGAGCACGCCTGGAGGCACGGGTTTTTAAGCGAAAAAGCGGGCCATGACCGGCGCCGTGCCGCAGTCGCCGCCGATGGGGAACCTTTATTGGCGAAAGCGGGCGGCTATGGCGGCGCTCTCGCCCCTCCAAGATCAGGCGACGTAGCTATCCGGCATTTCCATCGGCCCACCATAGTAGTCTTGATAGCGCTCTTCCAAGTCCCTGAGCGGCAAGATCGTGAAGACGTCCGTCGTACCGAACTGCGCGTCGATCACCGCGCCGTCGCCAAATTTCGCCCCGGCGCGCAGGTAAGCCTTGAGCAAAGGAGGCAGCGCCGCGATTCCCTTGCGCGCATCAATCGCCTTGGTGCCGAGGACCGCCATATCCACGCCGCGCCCGGCAAGCGGGCGGACCCGCCATTCCTGGTCCGCCAGCGCATGGCGATGCAGAAAACTCAAAGGGAGGGCAAGCGCAAGCGGATCGACGCCAGGCAGGCTCGCGCAGCCGATCAGCACGTCGATACGATGATGTCGCGCATAGACCCAAAGGCCGCGCCACAAAAGCTCGATGACGCGCTTCGAGCGATATTGCGCGTGGACGCAAGAGCGGCCCAGTTCCAAAAAGCGCTTGCCGGTATGGCGGGCCAGCAAAGGAGCGATATCGAATTCCGTCGCGCTGTAAAAGCCTTGGTGCCGTGCGGCACTATCCCCGCGAAGAAGACGATAGACCCCAACGATTTTGGGCTTCTTGCGGCCGAAACGATTGCGCCGATCTTTGTCAATGACGAGAAGATGATCACAGATTTTGTCGAAAGAACAGATGTCCCGCCTTGTCAGCGCGGCTGGTTGCCGAGGCATCGCCTGGCCTTCTTCGAAAAAAATCTTGAACCGCAGCCGCTGCGCCTTGCGGATCTCCCGGCTCGTCGTCGCCAGCCGGACTTCAAAAGGGCCGAACCGCCCAAGCACCGCGGGCAGGCCAGAAAGATCGCGCACGCTCCGGTTCGGTTTTATGTAGGCGGCGGTGTGCCGGACGGCCCCGCCGAAGGGCATGGCTATATTCCACATGAGCCCGCGAATCTCATAAGACTACGGATCGAATCTAGAAGCCGGACGCGAAGGTTTGATGACGGAAGGGAAGCTCCACGGGGCGAGAAAAGCGACGGCGCTGTCATCAAACTGCAGGCTAAGCGTTTTAAAGAGGCGCGAATCGCAATGCTAACCCGCGGTAAACATGGCTTATCTCCGGGCCGTACTGATCGTTCTTACCCTGCTCTTGTTTTTGTCCCTCGCTCCCTTGCAGTGGCTTGCGTTGCGCCGGCGTTGGCCGCTGCGGTTGTGGCTCCCGGTCGCGCTCGGGCGGACGCTCGCCGCCCTGCTTCGCCTAGATGTCGTCGCGAATCGCGCCGCACCGCCGCAAGGGCCTCGCCTTATTGTCGCAAATCATATTTCGTGGCTCGACATAGTGGTGCTTTGCAGCGTCGAGCCTGTCTGTTTCCTCGCCAAGCGTGAAGTCGAAGCATGGCCGGTCGTCTCCACTTTCGCGCGGCTGCAAGAAACCGTCTTTTTCGATCGCCAACGGCGGCGGACGATCCCCGGCGCCAACGCGGCGATGGCGCAGCGAATGCTCGCGGGCCGCCCTATGCTGCTTTTCCCGGAAGGCACGACCGCCGATGGCTCGGCGCTTCGCAAATTTCACAGCTCGCATTTCGCCGCCGCGCGCGATCTTCTCGCCATGGCGAGCGGTATCGAGACGGTTTGCGTGCAACCTGTCGCACTCCGCTATTCATCGCCCGCGGCGGCATGGCTCGGCGATGCGACCTTGCTCCCGCACCTCTGGTCGCTCCTCAAAGGCGAGCCGATCCGGTGCGATCTCGTGTTTGGCAAGCCGCTCGCCTACGCACGAGGAGACGATCGCAAGGCGATAGCCGGCGAGGCCGCATCGGCGATCGCCGGCATGCTCGCGTCCATAGCACGGCCGGCCGACCTGCCCGCCCAAGCCGGAACGCCGGCTCTCGATCCCATAGCCGCGAATCCCTGACGCTCTTTTCAGCCCCCAAAGCGGCCAATGGTCCGCCGCCCTCGGCCGGTTGCGCCGGTAAAGGTTCCCGTCCGGTAGAAAGACTGCGATTCGCAATGTGTAAATAGGCAGCCCCCAATTCGCTTGCACGGAGCTTGGCGGGCCGCGAAGCTGGCATTGTTACGATTTGTAACCGGAATTGAGAATAGATTGTAAGTTTATGATAAAAAGTAGCTTTTTTTATTTCCACACGGGCCGAGGCAGTGGTGTTTCGGGCTTGCGCGATGATCCCCTTTTGCTGCCTTCAGCGCTTATGCTATGCCACGATTCGCTCATATCGGATCGGTGCGATCCAGGAACGCCAAAGAAGCGGCACGCGAGATGCCGCCGCCAAGACGCTGGACTTTCGTTTCGTGAACTCAGCTGGACCGCCGAACGCAAAGTGCAAAAGTTCAATAGCCTCGCCGAATATGCCACAAAGCGCTTCCGGCTCGCCGGAAAGGCCTACCTCGACGGCGGTGACCCGTTCTTCGCGCCGATCGACACTTTGCGGCGGGAAGCCGGGATAGAGGGCCGGCGCTTCGTCAGTTTTGCCAACTACGATTATCTGGGGCTCGCGTTCCACCCCATGGTTAAGGCCGCGGCGGCGGCGGCTCTGGACGCGTTGGGGATTGGCGCGCTCGGCTCCCGCCTCGTCGGCGGTGAACGATCAACCCATCGCCATCTTGAAGCGAGCATCGCCAAATTTATCGGCGCCGAGTCGGCGCTCGCCTTGGTCAGCGGCTATCTCACCAATGTGACGACGATTTCACATATACTGGGCTCGCACGACGCGCTTTTCATCGATGAACTCTCGCATAACAGCATCGTTAGCGGGGCCAAGGCTACCCCCGCCGAAACCATTATTTTTCGTCACAACGATCTCGACCACCTCGATTTTCTCTTGCGTGAAAGACGCGGCAATTCCCGTAACGCCCTCATCGTCGCCGAGGGCCTCTACAGTATGGACGGCGACATTGCCGACCTAGTCCGCCTTGTCGAGCTCAAGGAGCGGCGCAAGGCTTGGCTGTTGATCGACGAGGCGCATTCGATCGGCGTGCTCGGGAACGAAGGGCGCGGGCTTTGGGAACACGTTGGTGTCGATCCGCAACAAATCGACCTCACTATCGGTACTTTATCGAAGACTCTGGCGTCCTGCGGCGGGTTCGTCGCCGGCAAAGCGCCGGTGATCGAATGGCTGCGCTATACGCTGCCGGGCTTCGTCTATAGCGTCGGCCTATCGCCGGTTATAACGGCGGCGGCGGAGACTGCCTTGAAAGTGATGCAAGAAGAGACTTGGCGCATTGCGCGGTTGCGCCAAAATGCCGAACTCTTCGTGGAGCTTGCTCATGACGCGGGGCTCGATACGGGCCCTGCCATCGGGCGCGGCGTCGTCCCGGTCCTTTTTTCGGACAGCCTTGAAACGTTGGCCGCTTCCAGCCATTTGATGGACCACGGCTATTACGTGCCGCCGATCATTCAAATCGGGGTGCCGAAAGACCAGCCGCGTCTGCGTTTTTTCCTTTCGGCCCTACATACCGAGGCGGAGATGAGGGGCGTGACGGATCTGTTGGCCAAGCGGGAAAGCCAGCATGAGCCGGCCCGTTCGTTGAGCGCGGCGACCTGAGGGCGGCGCCGAGTCTCGGTTGCATTTCCTGCCGTGAGATGCGAGGCGTTTGCTCGAACATTTGGGCGCGGCCGCCGCTGCTGCCCAAGGCCCGAAAAGAAGCAAGTCGGATTCCATGAGCGGGACCGAGCGCAAAATAGAGATCGTTCCGGCGAATGGGCTGCGAAACTTTTTCGCCTTTTGCCGGTTGCCTCGGCTTCTTTATAAGGATCACCCAGGCTTCGCCCCCTCTCTCGATGCGGAGCGCTGGACCTTATTCGCAAGCAAGCTCAATCCGCATTTCAAGCTCGTCCAATCGCAAGCCTGGCTCGCCCGTAAGAATGGCAAGCTTGCCGGCCGGATTTTCGCCCAGTTCTACGACGAAGGTCATGCGCCGCTTGGCGCATCCCGCGCGCAATTTGGTTGTCTCGATGCAATTGACAACGATGGAGTCGTCGCCGCCCTCACGCGAGCCGCGGAAGACTGGCTGCGCCAACGCGGCGCGGCGCTCGTGCATGGGCCGTTTTCGCCCTCCGTGAACAGCGAGACGGGACTGCTCGTTCAAGGATTCGAAGCAACTCCCATGGTGCTCATGCCTTGGAACCCGGCCTATTTGGGCGGTTCCCTGGAGCGTCATGGCTACACAAAGGTGCGCGATCTCATTTCCTACCGCTACGATGCCAGCGACAAGGACCGGCAGGCGCGACCAAGCATTCTCGAGCGGCCCGAATGGCGCGAGAGGCTCAACATTAGAACCCTCGATCTCAAGAACCTCGGCAGGGAAGCGGCGATTATCGTCGATATTTTTAACGATGCCTGGAGCGAAAATTGGGGTTTTGTGCCCTTTACGCTCGCCGAGTTCATGTCGAACGCCGATGCGCTGAAAATGGTGATGCCGCCAGAAGGCGGGTTCATGATGGAACTCGACGGCGAGCCGCAAGCGTTCGGTGTCATTTTGCCGAACCTGCATGAAATTACCGCCGATCTCGGCGGCCGTCTATTCCCTTTCGGCCTGCCGCGCGTCGTCTTGCGGATCAGGAAGCACGGCTTTACGTCCGGGCGGCTCGCGCTTTTTGGCATCCGCCGCGCCTTGCATCGCAAAGCCGCCGGTGGCGCGGTCATTCTAGCTTTCACCGAGGAAATTCGCCGGCGGAACAAATCGAGTTCGCTTCGACACCTCGAATTCGGCTGGGTTTTGGAGGACAATCTCGGCATACGCCGGGCAATCGAACTTACGGGCGCGCGCGTCGACAAGGTGCACCGCGTCTACGAGAAAAATCTCGCGGCTTGATTCTAGAGCACTAATCACATTATGCTCGCGTGATCTTGACCGCGAAGCCATTTTCCGCGTTCGCGGATCATGATTTTTGAATTGCTTGAGGATAATCGGCACATGGGATTTGACTCGAAAGACGCCGGACTCGCCCGCATGGAACAGGGGGCGGCAAACGCAGGCTTCATCGCGACGCTGACAAAGCGTCCGCATCCGCCGCGGCGCCGCGCTATTTTAGCGGCGCATCCGGAAGCCGCCGGTCTTATCGGCCACGACCGGAGGACGGCGGCGATCACTCTCGCCGTCGTCGCCGGACAGACCTCGATTGCCGCACTGCTTGGTTATCTCGGGCCTGCATATTGGTGGGCGGCCTTGGCCATCGCCTTTTGCATCGGCGCCTTCGCCAATCACGCAATGTTCGTCGTCATCCACGATGCGACACATAATTGCATCTTTAAATCCAATGTCCTGAACAAATGGGCCGCGATCCTCGCCGATCTGCCAAACACTTGTCCGACCGCGATGGGATTTCGTTGCTATCACATGAAGCACCATTCGCATCTCGGCGATTACGATTACGACGCCGATCTCCCGAGTCATTGGGAAGCGCGTCTGTTTGGTGGAAGCGCTTTTGGAAAGGCGGCATGGATGTTTCTTTTTCCGGTCTTCCAGCTTACCCGCCTCGGTCGTCTGAAGGGCTCCGTGCCGATGTGGAGCCGGTGGACATTCATCAATGGCGGTTGCGTTTTCCTCTACGATCTCGCCATTTTATCCTGCTTCGGCCCGAATGCGCTTGTTTATCTTTTCGCATCCTTCTGGTTTTCAGTCGGAGGCTTGCATCCGCTCGGCGCGCGCTGGCTCCAGGAGCATTTTACCCCCGATCCGGCTCAGGAGACGTTTGATTATTACGGTCTCCTGAACCTCGTCGCGCTCAATATCGGCTATCACAACGAACACCATGATTTTCCCGACGTGCCTTGGTCGCGGCTGCCACGCCTGACGCAAATGGCGCCGGAATTTTACGCCGGACTCAGGACTCATAAATCGTGGAGCGGGCTGCTGCTCAAGTTCATCTTCGATCCGCAATTCACTTTGTACACGCGAGTCGATCGTAGCGCCGCCACGCCGGTTATCAGACCTCGTTGAGCTGATCCGGTGTCGGCGAAACCTCCGCAAGGGACGGAGCCTTGGGCGTGCGTTTCCAGGTCTCGGTCGCCCCGAAAACGGTCTTTAGGATCGACGGCGCGTTGGAGACACTGACATAGGCCATCAGCGGTATCAGCGAAGCGAGCGTCGCGAAATAGCGCCAAAACGAGCCCCGTCGCAAGATAACATAGGGGACTAGCGTCATTCCAATGCCGATGATCAGGATCATCGCCGCGGCCGTTGCCATGACCGGCAGGTAGGGAGCGAGATCGCCGCCCCTCAGGACCGCGCATAGCACCAGGGAAAGGCAGGCGAGCGCGCCGCAAGGGTAAAACGTCTGGATGAGAATGAGAAAACTCGCCGACAGCTTTCGCCAAACTGGCCAGTTGGCCGTCCAGACCTCGCCGAGGAGCTTGCGGGCAACCTGCACAAAGCCGTTCGACCAGCGTCGCTGTTGGACCTGCCAATGCGACACCTTTTCCGGGACGAGCCCAGGCACGGGGGGGTTCATCGCGAAAAGACCATGCCATCCGGCGATTTCAGCGCGCACCGTGAGATCGAGATCCTCGCAGAGCGAGTCGCCCAACCAACCGCCGGCCGCCACGATCGCCGCGCGGCGCCAGACCCCGCCGGTGCCGTTGAATTGAAACAGCCAGCCAGCGCGAAAGCGCGTCGCCTGCTCCATGACGAAATGGGCGTCGAACATCAGACCCTGCGCGCGGGTCAGCCAATTCGTCCGATAGTTTGCGAATTCGCAACGCGATTGCACGAAGCTCGCGCTTGGATCGGCGATCAACGCCGGGACGACCGTCCGCAGCCAATTCCGTGGCGGTCGGAAATCGGCATCGAGAATGGCGACATAGGGGGCATTCGATTGAGCGAGGCCGGCAGCCAAGGCGCCCGCCTTGTAGCCAGGCCGCCCCGGGCGACAAAGGTGCGAAATATCGTAGCCTTGGCGGCGCAGTTTCCAAACGACAGCGTTGGCAATCGCGGTCGTCTCGTCGGTGCTGTCGTCGAGAAGTTGGAAATGGAGCTT
>DATARJ010000179.1:0-3017 GCA_036264205.1 Methylocella sp. | reverse complement strand
CGCGTGCGCGATCTCGCCAAGGCGTGCGGAACTGCCTGGTTGAAGACACAAGGCGGCGGGGCTTGAGGTTGGGGCTAAATGGGAGCCGATGGGAGCCAGAATTGGGCTCGGATCGGCCCCATCTGGGGAATGCCCGATAAGTTGATGCTTGCATAGGTGTCGCCTTCCCAGTTCGGCGGATCGGGCCAAAAGTTTCGTGGTTATTGGCGCGACAGTGGGCGCTGGCGTGCCGCGCCGAACCACCACGCCGCGAAACGACGCGGGAGCATGATCCGCCTCCCACCAAAGGTATGCGGATCGTGCTCCCGCTCAAGCTGGGAGGCTGCGGTTCGTCCGCCAGCCCAAATTAGTATTAATTAGTAGGGATACCCGTAGTAGTAGGGGTAGCCGTAGTAATAAGGCCAGCCGCCTGCCAGCGCGAAAGGAACCGTAGCCAAGCCAACAGCGGCGCCCGCAGCGGCCCCGACAGGGTTATAATAGCGCCAGCCGTAGTGACGGTACCTGTGATGGTACCAGCCATGATGCCTATAGTGATGCCGGTAGTAATAGTGTACTTGTTCGACCGGTAGTGATGGCGTTACAACTTGTGAGGTCGCCACACTCATCGGCCCCGCGGAAGCGGTCGCGGTAAGCGCAAGCAAGGCAGTACCCGCGACCATCGAAATACTTTTCGTATCCATGACACAACTCCTTTGAGGTTATGCAACACCTCCTGCGAAGTTCTGCAAACGCCTGTCTGGCTCCTTAGTTCCATCGCGTAGAAAATCATTAAAACCAATCCCGATTAGGCGGTGCGGGATTTTCCTCTCGGGCAAGCTCCGTCTATACAAGGCGGCTATTGCCCGCTTAACCGGCGGGGCCTACGAGTCGTATTGAAACGCCAAATGCCCGACCTTTTGCTCGAGCTTTTTTCCGAGGAAATTCCCGCCCGCATGCTCGCGCGAGCGGCGGAAGATCTGCGCCATCTCGTCATCGCAGCCTTGCGCGAGCGCGGCCTTGCGCATGAGGGCGCCGCGAGTTTTGCGACCCCCCGGCGGCTCGCCCTGCACATATCCGGTCTGCCGGCGCGCCAGCCCGATACGCGCGACGAAAGGCGGGGGCCGCGGGTCGGCGCACCCGATGCCGCGGTGCAAGGCTTTTTGAAAAGCGCTGGTCTCAAATCGCTCGCGGAAGCCAAAATCCAAAGAGATTCCAAAAAAGGCGAATTCTATATCGCCGTCATGGAGCAAAAGGGCAGGGCGACGATCGAGGTCTTGGCCGAGGTCCTTCCCGCCGCGATAAGGGGCTTTCCATGGCCGAAATCCATGCGCTGGGGCGAGGCCTCGGCGCGGACCGGCGCGCTGCGCTGGGTGCGCCCGCTGCATGCGATCCTCGCGACATTCGGCCCCGAGACCGAAGAGACCGAAGTGGTGCCTTTCGCTGTCGATGGCATCGCCGCCGGCAATTTCACCTTCGGGCACCGGTTCATGGCGCCTGGCAAAATCAAGATACGCCGTTTCGACGATTACGTGGCGAGACTGGAAAAGGCCAAAGTCGTGCTCGATCCCGCAAGGCGGCGCGACATCATCCTTTATGACGCGCGCGACCTCGCCCTGGCGCAAGGACTCGAACTTGTCGAGGACGAAGCGCTCTTGCACGAAGTCGCGGGGCTAGTCGAATGGCCGGTGGTGCTGACTGGGGAATTCGACGCCGCTTTTCTCGACGTCCCGCCGGAGGTCGTCAGGGAAACGATCCGCGTCAACCAAAAATGTTTCGTGTTGAAGGATCCTTCGAGCGGACGTCTCAGCAACAAATTCATTCTCGTGGCGAACATCGAGGCAGCCGATGGCGGCGCGGCGATCGCCGCCGGCAATGGGCGGGTCGTGCAAGCGCGGCTTTCCGACGCCAAGTTTTTTTGGCAAACCGACCTTAAGGTCAAACTCGACGACAGATTGGAAAAGCTCGATCAAATCGTCTTCCATGAAAAGCTTGGCACCCAGGGCGCGCGGGCCAAGAGACTGGCCGGGCTTGCTCGCGAGATTGCCCCGTATGCTGGTGCCGAGATTGCTCTTGCTGAGCGCGCCGCGCGTCTCGCCAAGGCCGACCTGACATCAGAGATGGTCGTTGAATTTCCTGAACTGCAGGGCGTGATGGGGCGCTATTACGCGCTTGCGCAGGGCGAGCACGCAAGTGTAGCGGAGGCGATCGAGGATCACTACAAGCCGCAAGGCCCAAGCGATTGCTTGCCGGTCTCGCCAGTCGCGATCAGCGTCGCGCTCGCCGACAAGCTGGACATACTCACTGGCTTCTTTGCGATTGGCGAAAAGCCGACCGGCAGCAAGGACGCTTACGGTTTGCGCCGCGCGGCACTCGGCGTCATCGCGCTCGTCCTCGAAAACAAACTGCGTCTGCCGCTGCGCTCGCTTTTCGCTGCGGCGTTCGCGCAAAGCAATTTCGTGGAGAGGCGGGACATACCGGTTGGCGGTCCGGCCGAATTGTTCGATGAGCTCATGAGCTTTTTCAGCGAGCGGTTCAAAATGTATTTGCGCGAGCGCGGCGCGAGATACGATCTCATCGACGCGGTGTTCGCCTTGCCGGGGCAAGACGATCTCCTTTTAATCCTCTCCCGCGTCGAGGCGCTTAGCCGCTTTCTCGACACGGAAGACGGCAGGAATCTGCTCGCCGGCTATCGCCGCGCCGCCAATATCGTCCGCGCCGAAGAAAAAAACGATGGAGCGGGAGCCTTCGATGGCGCCTTCGATCCTTCGCTGATTCGGGATCGATGGGAAAACCATCTTTGGGGAGTGATAGCTAATATCAGCGGGGAGATAAGGGATAAACTCAAGTTCGCTTTCGAACGGATCGGCCGCCCCGGATTCGAACAACAGGCGCCTTTTGAGGATGCGATGAAATCCATGTCCTCGCTGCGCGAGCCGGTCGATGTTTTTTTTGAACATGTGACGGTCAACGCCGAGGATCCGCGGCTGCGCCTAAATCGCCTGCGGCTCCTAAACGAATTGCGTAGCGCGATGCACAAG
>DATARJ010000139.1:0-4766 GCA_036264205.1 Methylocella sp. | reverse complement strand
GTTTACGAAGCTCGGACGGTCTATCGCGCGCAAGGACGTGGATTGCGTCGCGACACCTCGCAGATAGGCTGCGATCTCGTTTGTGTCTTCTGGAAATTGGGGCAAAATAGGGGGACGGGTGGATGCCCTCCCGCGCCCCGTAACTTATGTAATCAATGAGCGGATTTTGATCGCGCTGCCGCGTTCCGCGCGCCTTCATATACCAAGCTGGATCGAATAAAAGATGTGGACGGTAACCCCGGTCCGCACCGGCGAGCAGATAGTGCATGATCGGATCCAATCCCGCGACGCCGCTCTCGGGATATTCGGTACCATTTGCGATCGAAAATCCGACTTCGCGCAATGAGCCACCTCCTGCGGACCCGCGAAAGACTCGTGAGCGGACTTTTTAAGGTCAGCAGAGTGGCCGTTCCCGAAGCACTTCGACGATGAATTGAAGCGCTAAAAACCTCTCCCGCCGGTCAGATGCGCCGCCACAGTTTGAGCATAGTTGAGCAGTTTGCAATCCTTCAGATTTCATGGAATCTTTCTTGCTGGTCTCGAAGCCTCTTGGCACTGTGGAAAATGCCGCCTCAAGAACGTGCACCCGCCTGTCCGGTCACGGGGCGTCCGGCAGTCCGGCATGTCCAGTCGGTGGCGGCTCGTCTCCTGACCGACCTTTGGCGTATCGAGTTCAAGACCGACGCTCGGCCGAGCTTCCGCGGCGTGAATCTGTTCGGATTGTGGGAGTCGCCGACAGGTCTCTATTTCTTCGATCCTCCGCTTGAAGGAGACCGCGCGTTTTATGTCCAGTTCTACTCAAGGATGAACGCCAAAAAGCTTTTTTCGCATGAAACCATTCGCCACGAGTTTCTGATCGCCGCGCGGCGAATCAAAGCTGGCGCTCGCGTCCTTGATGTCGGATGCGGGTTTGCAAGCTTCCGGTCATGTGTGCCGCACGCGACTTACACGGGGCTCGACCCGCATTTCGCCGAAGGCGACACGATCGACGGAGTGCGTAGCGAAACGCTCGCTCAACATCTTGTCGAGCACGCGGGATTTTACGATGCCGTCTGCGCATTCGAAGTTCTCGAACATGTCAGGGCGCCAGCAGCCCTATTCGCCCAGATGATGCAAGCGGCCAAACCTGGTGGCCTTATCTTCGTTGGCGTGCCACACGTCCCATCCGCATTGACCCGCATCCCGAATTTCCTGCTCAATGCGCCACCTCACCATCTGACGTGGTGGACAAAGTCCGCTCTCACACAACTGGCAAACGGCGCCAATGCTGTTGTAGACTGTATCGAGCATGTCCCCTGGGGTGGCATTGATTCGATCATATATTGGATCGAGCGTTGCACTCCTCTCAAATGCTCCGGGGAGCATTTTCGCGGTGCGTTGTCCTGGCACGCCGCCGCCGCCTTCGGCCTGCTTGGCGGCCATCTTGCTCACCGCTTACTTGGCATTCCGGCAACCAAGGACGAGGGCGCGGGGCTTCTATTGACAGCGCGACGGGCAAAAGATGCGACGTGAGTCCCCCTTGGTCATTTCGCTGGCGCCCCCCTTGGGCGCGCCGACAGCCATGGGCCGGCCCGTTCATTCCGCGAGGGCGAGCTAGGCCACGCCATGATTATGAATGCGGTTATCGATGTTCTGTTTGTCGGATGGGGCGCGATCGCGGTTTTGAGTACGATTTCGGCTTGGCGTTACACATGGGGCCTTCCGCTCATCGAAATTCCCGGTACCACGCCTCCCGCCGCCGTCATCGTGGCCGTGAAGAACGCCTCGGACGTGTCGCGTGCCTTCTTTGACCGGCTACGCCATCAAGCCTACCCGGATTTTCGGATCATCGCGGCGGTCGAGTCCGAGGAAGATCCCGCCTTCGCGATGGTAACGGAGGAATCGAACCGGCCGGGGCCACCCATTCGCACGGTTGTCGCCGGCCAATCCGGACGGACCGGCCAGAAGGTCTGGAATTTGCTCGCCGGCCTCGACGCAATCGAGCCCAGCGATGAGATCGTGGCTTTCGTCGACTCGGACACGCTGCCGGCGCCCGAGTGGCTTTCCCGGCTCGTTGCCGCTCTGGTCAACACCGGGCGTGAGGCGGTCACGGGTTACCGTTGGATCATCCCGGCCGACAACCGGGTGAGTTCAGCCGTCGTCGCGGCTGCGAACGCGTCCATTGTGACGGTGCCGAGGCTGCCTTCGATAATTAACCATTGCTGGGGCGGTACGATGGCCATGCGGCGCAAGACACTGGAGCACATCGATATCCGCCGCTACTGGGCGGGGGCGATCAGCGACGACGCGCAAATGACACGGGCCTTCAAGGAAGCAGGGTACGACGTCTATTCGCCGCGCCAGAACCTCCTTCTCTCACCTGTGGCCATGAGTTGGAGCGAAGCTCTATCGTTTGGGCGGCGCCAATATCGCATCCTCTGTCTACATAGTCCTGACATTTGGGCGTTGGCGGCGCTCGGGACGTTCCTCCCCATTGCCGCCGGGATTGCCGCGCTGAGCATGGCGCTCCAGGGAAGTGTTCTTGCCATCGTCCTGATTGGCGTATCTCTCGTTTTGGGCGAGGTGCGTTACCATTGCCGACGCAAAATCGTTATCGCACTCTGGGGGGAGGCAACCGCCGCCGGACACAAAAATTACTGGCGGGTCGAACGGTGGCTGCGCCCCATCTGGTGGAGCTTCCATGCCTTGTGCGTGTTTTCGGCGCTCGGCTCCCGCAATATCCGCTGGGCCGGCATAGATTACCGGATTCGCGGGCCGCAGGAGGTCGAAGTGTCGAGGCCGCCAGCCGCAGAGCCCTAGACGAGCGGTCGCCGCTAGACCCTTATCCGGTCGAGCAGAGCTGGCTCCGCGCTCAGCCGGGCGATCCGCGCCGGAACGGGCGGGTGGGAATAATAAAACAAGGCGTAGAGCGCGTCCGGTGTTAGAGTCGAAAGATTATCCCGTGCGAGCTTCGTCAAGGCGCTGATCATGGGCCCGGAGCCGGCCATTGCCTTCGCGAAATTGTCGGCTTGATACTCGGCGCGGCGCGACAGCCAGCTTGTCAGCGGCGCCAGCAAATGCGAGAGGGGTCCCATCGCGATCAGCACCACGATCAAAACCACGCCGGGATCGGCCGGCAGACCGAACACGCCCGCCAATCCGCCGGCGGCGAAAGCCCAACGAAGGACAGCAAAACCAAGAAACGTGAGCGCCGCCGTCTCGGCGATGCGCTGAGCGATATGACCAAGTTTATAGTGCCCCAGTTCATGGGCGAGAATCGACAAAATTTCATCAGGCGTGTGGTTTTGCAGAAGCGTGTCGAAAAAGACGATGCGCTTGGCCTTTCCGAAGCCGGTGAAGTAGGCGTTGCCGTGCGTCGAGCGCCGGGAGGCGTCCATGACGTAGAGCCCCTTGGATGCGAAACCGCATTTGGCAAGTAGCGCTTCGACGCGCGACTTCAACGCGCCGTCCGGCATGGGCGTGAACTTGTTGAACAAGGGCGCGATGACGGTGGGATAAATCACGCTCATCGCGATCGTCAGAGCCATCACCGTCGCCCAGCCAAGGAGCCACCAGGTGTCAGGCATGACGCGCAGCAGCCAGAACAGACCATAAAGCAAAGGGACCCCAAGGATAGCCGAGAGTGCCACGCCTTTTAGCCGATCGCGCAGAAACATCGCTGGGGTCGCGCGGTTGAAGCCGAACCGGGCCTCCAGCGCGAAGGTGCTGTAAATCGAGAAGGGCAGGTGAAGAACGCGCCCGAGCAGCGCGAAAGCCACCACGACGGCGACAGAGCGGGAAATGCCAGGAGCAATGAATTGCGCCACCAGCTCGTAAAGCGGACCGAGCAAGACCATCAGCCAAAGCACCGCGAGGACGGTGTCGAAGATGGTTTCCGCGATCTCCAGCCGCGTGCGGGCCAGGGTGTAGGCGGCCGCCCGCCGGTGTTCCTCGGCGCTGATCCAGCCGGCAAACCCCTCCGGAACGTGCTCGCGATGGGCGGCAACCGCGGCGGCCTGACGGTACATTAGGAAGATGCCAAGCGCCCCCGACAGCACAATGGCCAAAATAATTGCGATAGGGATCATCTGTTCCTCGAATGGCGGCGGAGCTTATATAAGACAAAATCCCAGGCGTTCGAGGCCAAGGAGCGCAACGGGCCGCCCTGGCAACGCGGAAACGCCCGTGCGAGGTTCTCGCGGCACAGGAGTGGTCATCATGGATTTGGCGCCCATCGCCGCTGCTTGGCAGCCGCGGCTCCTTTCACTCTTGCGGATCGTCACAGCCCTTTTGATGCTCCAGCACGGTACGGCAAAGCTTTTCGGCTTTCCGCATGTCGCAATGTTCGACAGCATGCAGCTCCTGTCGCTCGTGGGCGTCGCGGGCGTTCTGGAGTTCGTCGGCGGCATTCTGCTACTGCTTGGCATCTTCACCCGCCCGGTTGCTTTCATTTTGTCCGGCGAAATGGCGTTTGCCTATTTTCTCGCGCATGCGCAAAAAAGCTTCTTTCCCATTCTCAATCAGGGCGAGCTTGCGGTCCTCTATTGCTTTGTCCTGCTTTATCTCGCCGTGGCGGGCGGCGGCGCGTGGAGTTTTGTGCGCGACAGGCTTACGCCGCCTTCCATTTGATCGAACAGCCGATGGATGGAATTTGATCCTTGGGCGCCACGCCCGTTGCCGCAATGGCCCGCATGGCCTCGACAAGCTCGCGCCTCGCTCCTGCCGGAGGCGGCGCGGTGCGGCCTTCGTCCAGGCGGCCGCGGTACTTCAGCTTCAGGTCTTTGCCG
>DATARJ010000138.1:0-1701 GCA_036264205.1 Methylocella sp. | reverse complement strand
CGGCACGGTTTTACAGGCCCGGGTCTAGGAGGTAAAGCCGCGCGATGATCCAGGGTGATCGGGTGAAAGGGTTCCCTCGTTCTTGTAACTTGGAGGGCGCCATAGGTTCAGGTCGCGTGGCCGGGCCGGGCCGGCGGGATTAAAGGCGCGATCAGCGCCGATTCGGAATCACTCATGTCGCTCGGATAACGAAGGCCGCGACGCACGCCGGCCAGACGATGTTCAGGCTTCGACATTAAAAATCGCACCGAGAACGGCGCCGGCTTCGCCCTATAGTCGCACCGAACTCGGCCAACCCAAAAAAAATCGCGGGTTCGCCCCAAGACCGCGGAGGCGATCGCCGAGTACTGGAAGGACGTTGAGCTCGATCCTCGCGATGCGTTGTCCCACTAAAACCTGGCCATTATCCTCTCCGCGCAGGGCAAAACCAAGGAAGCGGACGCCGAGGACCAAAGGACCAAAGAGCTTGGCGCAAAGCCCCCGATTGAAATTTCCGCGATTCTGCGCCATCTTCTATGGTACGCTTGGCCGGTTGGCGGGCGTGAGGAGGATCGGCACACTGATACAAGCGATTTTTGCGGAAGCTGCGCACCCGCCGCTCCACCCGGTTCCCGGTTCAGATGGACCCGAAATCGACACCCTCGTGCGGACTGTCTTGACCTGTCTCGAAGATTCCAAAGCCGAGGACATCGTCACAATCGACCTGCACGGCAAAACCATCCTCGCCGATGTCATGATCATCGCGACCGGCCGCTCCAACATTCACGTCGGGGCGATCGCCGAACGCATTATCGGCGCGTTCAAGGGCGAGCGCCATAAGCCGCCGCGCGTCGAAGGCTTGCGGAACTGCGATTGGGTTCTGGTGGACGGCGCCGACATTATCATCCACATCTTCCGGCCCGATGTGAGGCAGTTCTACAACCTCGAAAAAATGTGGGGCGTCGACAGGCCGGGCGAGCGCCGCTTAGGCTAAGGCAGCCCATTACAAACGCGATGCGACTTCCGCTAATTTGCGTTGGGCGGCCGAAAGCCGGGCCGGAACGGGATTTGGCCGCTCGTGACCAATGCCTTGCCAGCGCCGCGTTCGGTCGCCGTCGCGGACGGGTTGGAGCTTGGCCTCCGTTTCGCTCACGCTCTCCTTTGGAGCGATGACTTGGCCGCATCAATTGGTGCGAATCATGGCCGCCGAACAGATTGACCGGGCGGCGACGATTCTCGCTGGCCACCCCTATCATCGCAATTAATTCGCGAACTTGTTGGTGTCCTGCCGCGGCGGCGCCATTTTCCTCTGCTCGATGGAAGGATGGGACTTATTCTCGCCGCCCGTCCAGCCGGCCGGCAGGCATAAGGAGATTCGCGGCGGTTCGAGTGCAACATCCCACGATTGCTCCAGCGGAAGCGGCAAGCCGCCGCATCGCACGCGCATTATGTCTTGCCCTCTTTGCGACTGTTTGCCTTGCAGCGCAATCCGGTCGACCGGCGGCGCCGGAGGTGGGCGAGAAAGGCGCGGAGCTGAGTGGACGCCGGCTCGAACTGCGGGGCATGGAAGACACGCTCGAGGCGTCACAAGAGCAGCGCCGGCGGATCGAAGCGGAGATCACATCGATCCGCGCCGACCGGGCGAAGCTTACCGCTGCGCTTCTCGACGCGACGCAAATTGTCAACGCGAGCGAACGCAAGATCGGCGCGACGGAGGCAAGC
>DATARJ010000080.1:0-2826 GCA_036264205.1 Methylocella sp. | reverse complement strand
GCGCGGCGGCCTGAATCTGCATCGCGGCCATGTGACCCATCCGGCTATTGCCGCAAGCCTCGGGTTTGCGCTCAAGCCGCCCGAAGCGGCGCTCGCGGCCTGACGCGCGGGCCAAGCCAGCCAAGGTCCCGGAAGCCACCCGCCTACTGAATTGCGGGCACGGTTTTGGCGTAATTTAGGTCGTAGGTTTTATTCCGGAGAGGGTCGAGGGGGGTTCCCTCGGATGCGTCGAAAGCGCGCGTGGCCCGTCCGTCGGTTTGTGGCTGCGGCGCGGGAAATGCCTGGTCGGACTGATCCGGCAAATCATCACCGGCCGGACCAACGCCAGGGCGCGCCGGGCGCGCCTTCTGCTCGGCCCGGGAGTCGGCCGAGACGGGAAAACTGACGTCCTGGCCTGGCGCGTCCGCCGCATCGTCTTGACCGATTGGACCATCAAGCCTCGCGGCGGCGGGAGAGCGAACGGCGCCCACCGAGATGCCGAGTTCGTCGAGCCCGGGCCCGAAGGTGAAGGCACTTAGCGTCGCGCCGGGTTTGGCCTCGGATCTCCTGGTTTGAGCGTTTCTGGTGGGATCCGTCGCGGGCATCGCTTTTGCAATGGCCAAGGCGGCGGGCGCGTAGGGAAGGGATGGCGATGCCGGCGCCGTGCTTCGCGGGGCGTCGAGCGACGCCGGCAGCGAACCGTAGACGGACGGCGGCATTCCGCTCTCGCTTTTCTGGCCGGCGCCGGGCTGAGTTGCCGCCGGGGCCGTTTCCGGCGCGGTCTTGTCCATGTCCGGCGCTGGCTGCTCCTGCTTGTCCTTCGCGTCCTTTTCGATCTGGCGCCAACGCTGCACGTTGCGGCTATGCTGATCGAGCGTTTCCGCAAAAACATGGCCGCCGGTGCCATCGGCGACGAAATAAAGATCCTGGGTGTGGGATGGGTTTGCAACCGCTTCGAGCGCCGCGCGGCCTGGATTGGCGATCGGCCCCGGCGGCAAACCGTCGTTCAAATAGGTATTGTAGGGGTTGGGCTTTTCGAGTTCAGCGCGGGTGATCCCTCTGCCCAGTGAGCCTTTGCCCCCAGCCAAACCATAAACAATCGTCGGGTCCGATTGCAGCCGCATCCTGTTTCTCAGGCGGTTCACGAAAACGCTTGCGACCCGCGGCCTCTCGTCCGCCTTGCCGGTTTCCTTTTCGACGATCGAGGCCAAGGTGACGAGCTCGTAGGGCGAGCGCAAGGGAAGGCCGCTCGCCCGGCGCGACCAAATTTGATCAACGGCACGCCTCTGAGCGTCCTGCATTTTCCTGACGATGTCGGCCCGGATGTCGCCGCGCGCGACCTTGTAGGTTTCCGGAAGCAGGCTGCCTTCCTTCGGCACGTCCGTGATGTCGCCAAGCAGGACGTCGCTGTCCCGGAGCCGTTCGATTACCTGCTCGCTGGTCAGTCCTTCGGGTATTGTAATGGCGTGCAGCACCTGTTTGCCGCTGATCAGTGTGTCGATCACGTCGCGCAGACTGGCGTTATGTTTGAAGAGATATTCACCTGCCTTGACCTTCGAACGATTGCCTTCGAGCAAGAGCGCGGCGTTGAGCATGAACGGACTGTCGATGACCCCCTCGCGATCAAGTTCTGCTATAATGGCGGGAACCTCGGTGCCGGGCGCGATGTAAAGGACCTTGTTGGCGGCGAGCGGACCAGGTTCATGCATCCGGTGGCGGCTCCAGACAAGCCCGGACATGGAGGCGATTGCCGCGATCAACAGAAACGAGAGGAACCCGCTGAACGCCGAAAGCGCGGGCCGCCTGCGGCTCGGCGGGATTGGCGGGGGCGGCGGAGCGGCGGCGGGCTGCAACGCCTCGTTGGGGCTTTGCGGCGTTACTCTTTGGCCCGAGATTCGGCCACCCGGATGGGTCTCGTCGCGAAGGCTGTTATCCGGCCGGTCCGGCGCGTCGTTTTCGTTCGGTTTTGAAGGCGTGCCGTCCATCAACTCAGCCCACGAATTTGCCACGAGAGCCTTTATCGCATGGGCAAAGGCTCCCACGGCTGTTGATAGGATGTTACCTATCCCGCCTGGAAAATATGGCGAAATCGGGTTCAGAGCCGGAATATCCGCCATGCCACGGCCTTGGGCCGCCGGTCATTGCGGACTCTTGAAGACTAAGCAGGCGTTGGTGCCGCCAAATCCGAACGAATTCGACAGAACGAATTCGACCTCGCGCTTGCGCGCCTTGTGCGGCACGAGATCGATATCCGTTGCGATCGATGCATGATCGAGGTTGAGCGTCGGCGGAACGATTTGATCCCTAATCGCCAAAATCGAGAAAATCGCCTCGACGGCACCCGCCGCACCGAGGAGATGTCCGATTGCCGATTTCGTCGAGGACATGGAAAGGAACCGGCCGTGGTTGCCGGCTATCCTCTCGACGGCCCGGATCTCGATTTCGTCGCCGAGCGGCGTCGAGGTTCCATGTGCGTTGATGTAGTCGATCTCGCCGGGTGAAATCCCGGCACGCTTGATCGCCGCCGCCATGGCCCGGTAGGCCCCGTCGCCGCTCTTCTCGGGCGCGGTGATGTGGTAGGCGTCTCCCGACATGCCATAGCCGACGAGTTCGGCGTAAATTCTGGCGCCGCGCGCCTTGGCGTGTTCGTAGGCTTCGAGAACGACACAGCCGGCGCCTTCACCCATGACGAAACCGTCGCGGTCCTTATCGTAGGGCCGCGAGGCTTGCTTTGGCCGGTCATTGAAGTTCGTGGATAGGGCCCGGCAGGCATCGAATCCGGCGATGCCGATGCGAGTGATCGCCGATTCTGCGCCTCCCGCAACCATTACTTCGGCATCTTCCAGG
>DATARJ010000051.1:0-4269 GCA_036264205.1 Methylocella sp. | reverse complement strand
GGGCGAGGTTATAAGACCCAGGGCGCCTGAAGGCAAGGTACCGTCAACCTTGTGAATCGCCCCCTGGCAAGGACGAAGCCATTAGTGTTTTGTTAGTGTTTTGTTTCGGTTCATGGCAGAAGCCGCGATGCGCGCTTGCCGCCTTCAAAATGAACGGAGCTCAATGCAAGTGCAATATCGATGGGTATCGTCTATGTGACGATTAATATAGGGGGCGTAGTTTATTGAATTGCCCGGCTGCGAGCGCATCGTCATTCACATTCCGAATCGTTGGATCGGGCGATCACAAAACCGTGAGCCTTGTAACGCTTTTCTCCGCTGGAGCGTTTAACGTTTCGTGCGCTCTCGCCTGAGCTCACGAGGTGCTCGCCTTGCGAGCCAATTCCCGAGGAGATCAATGTGAAGACCAATATCGTATCCGGTGCGACCCTTGCCGTTGCGGCGATCGCGCTTGCCATCGGCGGCCTGTCCCCTGCTCCGGCTTCCGCCAAGAAGGCGGCAGTCCATTGCATGGGGATCAACTCCTGCAAGGGCACGAGCGCCTGCAAAACCGCGAACAACGCCTGCAAGGGTCAGAACGCTTGCAAGGGTCAGGGGTTTCTGCTGGAGAAGTCGAAGAAGGCCTGCATCGCCAAGGGCGGCACCGTCGGCTGATCCATTTCGAAGACAGGCGGATTGCTTGGTCCGCCTGGCTCGTCGTCCGGCAAAGGAGCAAGGGCAACCCATGGAGAAGCCTTCGCCGCTGGGTTTCGGCCTCGGTCTGCGGCCGTTCTACTACCAGGATATCCTTGCGAAGAACCCGAGGGTCGACTGGTTTGAAGTGATTTCCGAGAATTTCATGGTTCCCGGCGGCCGGCCTCTTGCGATGCTCGAGCGGATTCGCAGCGCTTATCCGGTTGTGATGCACGGCGTCTCGATGTCGATTGCTTCCACGGCCCCGCTCGATTTCGACTATCTCAGGGCGCTCAAGAGCCTCGCCGGCCGCTTTCAGCCGGAATGGATCTCGGATCATTTGTGCTGGACTGGCGTGCATGGCGTCAATCTGCACGACCTCCTGCCCGTTCCCTATACCTTTGAGGCGCTCGACCATATCGTCGACCGCATAAGACGGGTCCAGGATTTCCTCGGGCGTCGCCTCGCGATCGAGAACGTGTCCAGCTACGTGACGTTCGCCGAATCCGAAATGGACGAATGGACGTTCATCCGCGAGATGGCGGAGCGCGCCGATTGCTGGCTGTTGCTCGACGTCAACAACGTCTTTGTTTCTAGTTTCAATCATAGTTTCGATCAGGCAAGTTTCATCGACGCCATTCCGGACGACCGCGTGGTCCAGCTCCATCTCGCGGGCCATACGGAAGCGGTGACTCACAAGATCGATACGCATGATCAGCCGATCTGCGAAGAAGTTTGGTCGCTCTATCATGAGGTCTGCCCACGGTTCGGATCTATCTCGACGATGATCGAGCGCGACGACAACTTCCCGCCGTTTGACGAACTCATGGCGGAACTCGATCGCGCGCGGGCGATTGCTGCTTGCACAAGAACCCCAGCGCATGAGGCAGCGGCATGAAGCTCGCCGAACTTCAAACGCGGTTCCAGGCCGGAATAGTGAAAGGCGATGACACCATTCTCGCCGCGATCGCGGATTCGCGCAGGACGGATCGCGCGACCCTGTTTGCGGTCTATCACGACGCCTATCGCTTGCGTCTGGCGGAATTTTTGTCGACCGACTTTCCGGTTCTCCGGGCACACCTCGGCGAGGAAGCGTTCGGCCTTCTTGTCGAAGACTATATCGAGTCGGCCCCGTCGCGTCAGCCTAACGCGCGATGGTACGGCACGCGCCTGCCCGATTTCATGCAAAAGACGGCGCCTTGGCGAAGGAACCGGAGCGCGATCGATCTGGCGCGGTTCGAGCGGGCACTGTCCGATGCCTTCGATGCCCCCGATGCCCCGATCGGCACTATCGATGCCTTGCGGAACATCTGCGCTGAAGACTGGCCGCGCCTCGCCTTCGAGTTCCATCCGAGCTTGAGGCTTCTCGATCTCCAAAGCGGAACCGCGCAGATCTATGCGGCTCTCGCCGAGGATGAAGAGGCGTCGGTCATCCAGCAAGGCGAGGAAGCAATCGTCTTTTGGCGCAACGATGGCCAGTCCTTCTATCGCCCTCTCGAGGAGGACGAACGCCTGGCGCTGATGGAGGCGCAACAGAGCAAGTGTTTCGCAGATATTTGTGCGCTTCTCGCTTTCCAGCGGAACGACGCGGGCGTGACGCAGCGGGTCGCCGGCTTCCTCTCGCAATGGTTCGCCGACGGGCTCATCACGCGATTGTCGCTCTCGGATTGAAGCACCTTCACCGGCGGTTGCAGCTCGTTGCTCGGCCGGTCTCATCGATGGTTGGAGTCTTGCGAAGCAGCGATTGGCGTGCAAAGTCCTTTGCGCACGAGGTTTGACGACATGAAACCAATAGACGTCGATGCAACCGTTCTCGCGAGGCGCGCAAAAATCGTCGCCGCCTTGCGAAGCATTGTTCCGGGCGAAGGCATCATCGAACAAGAGACCGGCCGGCGGCCCTACGAAAGCGACGGCCTGACCGCCTACCGGGCCTTGCCCATGGTCGTTGTTTTGCCCGACAGCGTCGCGCACGTGCGCGCCGTGCTCGCCTATTGTTACGAACACAATGTGAAGGTGGTGCCGCGCGGCGCCGGGACCTCGCTCTCTGGCGGCGCCCTGCCGCTCGCGGACGGCGTTCTCCTTTCCATGATGAAATTCAATAAAATCAAAGAGATTGATTTCGACAACCGCTTTGCGATCGTCGAGCCAGGCGTCACCAATCTTGCCATCACCCGCGCGGTCGAGCATCGCGGATTCTATTACGCGCCGGATCCCTCCTCGCAAATCGCCTGCTCGATCGGCGGCAATGTCGCGGAGAATTCGGGCGGCGTGCATTGCCTCAAATACGGCCTCACCACCAATAATGTCCTGGGCTGCGAGATGGTGCTGATGACCGGCGAGGTCGTCCGGCTCGGCGGGCGCCATCTCGACCAAGCGGGCTACGATCTCCTCGCTCTTGTCATCGGCTCGGAGGGAATGCTCGGCGTCGTGACCGAGGTCACCGTGCGGATACTTCGGGCACCGGAATCTGCCCGCGCGTTGCTGATAGCATTCGACTCCAGCGAATTGGCGGGGGGCTGCGTCGCCGGCATCATCGCGGCGGGCATCATTCCCGGCGGCATGGAAATGATGGACAAGCCCGCGATCGAAGCGGCGGAGGATTTTGTCCATGTGGGCTATCCGCGGGAGGCCGAGGCGCTGTTGATCGTCGAGCTCGACGGCCCTCCGGTCGAAGTAGATCATCTCGTTTCGCTCGTCGAGAAGATCGCTCTTTCCCATGGCGCTTCAAACTGCCGGATTTCAACCTCCGAGGCCGAGCGCCTCGCATTTTGGGCCGGGCGCAAGGCGGCGTTCCCCGCGGTCGGCCGCCTCTCGCCCGATTATTATTGCATGGACGGCACGATTCCGCGCAAGGAATTGGCAAAAGTTCTCTCAGGGATGCGGGAATTATCGGAGCGCCATGGTTTGCGCGTCGCGAATGTCTTCCACGCGGGGGACGGCAATTTGCACCCGCTCATTCTCTACGATGCGAACAATCCCGGCGAACTTGCCCGCGCCGAAGCGTTTGGCGCGGATATTTTGCGCCTGTGTGTTGCGGCCGGCGGCGTGCTGACGGGCGAACATGGCGTCGGCGTCGAGAAACGCGATCTGATGCCGGAAATGTTCAACGCCATCGATCTCGCCCAGCAAGTTGCGGTCAAATCCGCCTTCGACGACAAGCGGCTCCTCAATCCGGGAAAAGTGTTTCCCGTGCTCCATCGCTGCGCGGAGCTGGGCCGGATGCATGTGCATGGGGGCGAGCTGCCGTTCCCGGATATTCCGAGGTTTTAGCTGCGCGTTGACGCGCGGATCGCGCCATACGTTTCACGTAAGGCGCAAAGTCCGGGGATTTGAACGAGCGAAATAATACGATAGTGTCTAGGGTTGGCCCGGTAATTTTTTGAATTTTCTTTCCGGCTAGACCGGAACCCCGAGCCGGCGAGGCGGTTGGTTGACGGCAAGGGCGAGGATTGGGGCTTGGGATGACACAATGAGGAGGAATGACGATGGACCGGATATTGTTGACAGGTGGGGCAATGGTCGCGGTTGGGATTGCATTGGCGGCCGTTTTTGTGCTCATTGCCCGTTATGGAACGACATTCGAGATGATCGAAGATA
>DATARJ010000034.1:0-10243 GCA_036264205.1 Methylocella sp. | reverse complement strand
GCGGACTTCGCCGAGGCTTTTGCGCAGACCGTTCATCTTCCAATTGCCCGCGACGAGGGGGCGCGATCCCTGGGTCATGCGGAAAGTTTCCGGTTCTTTCGCGGAAAGCCGCGTTGCATGCGGGGCTCCATCTTTTTATAGTGCCCCGCCAATCTGGAAAAGCCGGCGCGTGCCGGAATCCCCGTAAAGAGACCCCTTCCCATGCTCCAATCAATGCGTGCCTCGGCACAAGGCTGGATCGGCCGCGTCATCATGGCAATCCTGATGGGCTTGATCATCCTCAGTTTCGCGATCTGGGGCATCGGCGACATTTTCCGTGGTTTCGGCGCGAATAATCTCGCCCGGGTCGGCGGCGTCGAGATCGGCGCCGACACTCTCCGCAACGCCTATCAGGCCGAATTGCAGAGGATGCAGCGGGCCGAGCACCGCAACATCACCAACGAGGAGGCGCATGAATATGGTCTCGACCGGCAGGTTCTTTCCGAACTCGTCAACGAGGCCGCGCTTGACGACCAGGCTCGCAGGCTAGGACTAGCGATCAGCGATGAGGACATTAAAAAAACGATCGTGAACGACGACAATTTCAAGGGGATGACCGGCCGGTTCGATCGCCAGGCGTTCGACGCCTTTCTGCGCGACGAAGGATTGACCGAAAAGTCGTACGTGCGGCAACAACGCAGTGTCCATTTGCGCCGTCAAATCGTCGATGCGCTGACCAACGGTGTCCAATTGCCGAAGGCTTTGCTGGAGGCCATTTTCCGCTTTCAAATGGAAACCCGCAGCGTCGATTACATAGTGTTTTCCGCCGCGAGCGCGGGCCTGCTGCCCGCACCCTCCGAGGAAGAACTGAAAAATTACTTCGAGATCAGCCGGCAGCTTTATGCCACGCCCGAATATCGCAGCCTCGTCGTCGTGCCAGTTACGCCTGCCTCGATCGCCAAATCGGATGACGTCTCCGACGTCGACGCGCGAAACCGCTACGAGGAAGTCAAGAACGAGCGTTTCGGGGCGCCGGAAAAGCGCGAGGTCGAGCAAATTCTCTTTGCGAGCGATGCGGAGGCCAAGGAGGCCCGTGCAAAACTCGATGCGGGAAAGACTTTCGACGATCTTATGGCGGAAAAAAATCTTACCCCCAAGGATGTGAGTCTCGGCACCGTCGCGCGGACCGGCCTCATTGATAAAGACGTCGCGGACGCCGCCTTTTCGCTCAAGGAAGGCGAAGTCAGCGGGCCAGTCAAAGCGCGATTCGGCACCGTCATTCTGCGCGTCGGAAAAATTATCGCGTCGACCGTCAAGCCTTACTCCGGCGTCGCTGCCGAACTCAAACGCGAGATCGCCCTGCAGCGCGCGCAAAACGATATCGCCCGGCTCCACGATGCCATCGAGGATCAGCGCACGTCCGGAAAATCACTGACGGAGGCCGCGAAAAGCGTTGGCCTCGAAGCACGAGTCATCGCCGCGATCGACGCGGCGGGCAACGATCCGCAAGGCGTGCCGGTCAAGGATTTGGTTGATGGCGCGGCCCTTCTCAAAGCGGCGTTTTCCTCGGACGTCGGCGTCGACAACGATACGTTGCGGGTGAAAGGCGGCGGCTATCAATGGTTTGAAGTCGCCAGTATAGACAAGGCCCGCGAGAAAACGTTCGACGAAGCGAAGGCGGAAGTCGAGAAGGCCTGGCGCGAGGACAAAGCGGGGAAGCTCTTGTCGGCGAAGACGACGGAACTCGTCAAAAAGCTCGACGCCGGCGAAAGCATGGCGGCCATTGGCGCGGCGGAAGGCAACCTTGCGGTCAAGCATGCCGACGATGTGCGGCGCGGCGCGTCGAGCGGTCTCGCGCTCAATGTCGTCACCCAGATATTCAACGTCGGCGTGCATCGGGCGGGGTCGGCCGCAAGCGAAGACGGCGGCCGGATTTTGTTCCAAGTCGTCGATTCCACCACCCCGGCCTTCGACCCCAAGGCCGCCGAACTCACCAACATCAAGGGGGACGTGAAGCGCGGATTTGACGAGGATGTGATCACGCAATATCTCGCGAAGATTGAAAGCGATATTGGCGTGAAACTCAACGCAAAGGTGTACTCCGCCGCGACCGGTGTCTCTCCCGGCGACGACTTTTGAGCAGCCGGCCGATGTTCGAACCACCCCTTGAGGCCTGCGCGCGAAGCTATGAGGCCGGGAAAGCCTGTTTCGTCTCCGCCCGCCTCGCCGGCGATCTCGAAACGCCTGTTTCGGCCTTTTTGAAACTATCGGCGGCCCGGGCGGGGCGGATTTTTCTGCTCGAATCCGTCGAAGGCGGCGCCGCGCGAGGCCGCTTTTCGATGATCGGCCTCGACCCGGATATTGTCTGGCGCGTTTTTGGGGGGAAAGCCGAGATCAATCGCCGCGCGCTCGCCGATCCCGGCGATTTTTCGCCTTGCGCCGGGCCTCCGCTCGCGGCTCTGGGCGAACTCATCGCCGAATCGCGGATCGAGACCCCGGACGATCTCCCCCCGATGGCGGCTGGCGTCTTCGGCTATCTCGGCTACGATATGGTCCGCCAGATGGAACGCCTTGCCGAAGCAAAGCCGGATCCAATCGGCGTGCCGGATGCGCTCATGGTGCGCCCGACCGTGATGGTGGTTTTCGATGCGGTCAAGGACGAAATTTTCGTCGTCACGCCGTTGCGCCCGGACCGAAATAGCGCGTTTCTCGCCGCTCACGATCGTGCGCTGGAACGCCTCGCAACCGTGGTCGCCAGCCTCGAAGGCCCGCTGGCGCGCGAACCCTATGCCGCCGATCCGGCCCTGGCCGCCGGTCCGCCATGCTCGAACACGCCCAAAGACCGTTTTTTCAAGATGGTCGAGCGCGCCAAAGATTACATCCGGGCGGGCGACATCTTTCAGGTTGTTCTCTCGCAGCGGTTTTCGGCGCCTTTCGCTCTCCCCGCCTTTGCGCTCTACCGGGCGCTGCGGCGAATCAACCCCGCGCCGTTTCTCTGCTACCTCGATTTTGGATCGTTCCAGATCGTCTGTTCGAGTCCGGAAATCCTGGTGCGCGTGCGGGGCGGAAAAGTCACCATCCGGCCCATCGCGGGCACCCGCTGGCGCGGCAAGACGAAGGCCGAGGACGAACGTCTGGCGGCGGAGCTCTTGGCGGACGAAAAGGAATGCGCCGAGCATTTGATGCTGCTCGATCTCGGCCGCAACGATGTGGGGCGCGTCGCGCAAACAGGGTCGGTCGAGGTGACCGAGAAATTCGCGATCGAGCGCTACAGCCATGTCATGCATATCGTCTCGAACGTCGAAGGCAGGCTCGCCGCCAAGCACGATGTCATCGACGCGCTTTGTGCCGGATTTCCCGCCGGCACCGTTTCCGGCGCGCCAAAAGTGCGGGCGATGGAAATCATCGACGAACTCGAGACCGACAAGCGCGGCATCTATGGCGGCTGCATCGGCTATTTCGGTGCGGGCGGCGAGATGGACACGTGCATAGTCCTGCGCACCGCCATTATCAAGGATGGCACGATGCACGTGCAAGCCGGGGCGGGAATCGTCTATGATTCCGATCCGGCGGCCGAACAATGCGAATGCATCAACAAGGCGCAAGCCCTGTTCCGCGCCGCCGAGGAAGCCGTCCGCTTCGCGGCCGGAGCGAAGCGCCGGCAATAACCAAAAGAATCGCTGCCTCAGCCGGTGGTTCCAAAACCAGCCGGCTGGTGGCTGCGGCCATATTCGTCCACCGCAAGCACGTCGATCGCATGAGCGCCGGCGTCGAGCGATGACGGCAAGCGGGCCACCCAAATATGCGACGAAGGCTCCGCCTTGACCCAGGACTTGATGGTTTCCTTGTTGCGGCCAAACACTTCTTGAGACGACTCATTGAAGTCGCAAGAAACAGGACCTTCACGCAATTTCGACAAGGCGCTCACCCCGTTCCAAGGCTTCGGCGATCCGGGGAAGCATTGGCTCGAACCAAAGCAGAAGTTCGCGCTTTCGCGTGTTCGACAATCTGATCCAGACGACTGGGAAAACGTCCGTTGAGCAAAATCCTCGTCTTTCGAGACGATGACAGCACCAACGCGGGTAGCATACTCCCAAATCGCCTGGTCTTTCGCGCCGCTAAGCCCAATATCGACGACATGTTCCGCTTCGTGTCCCCCGGCCGCAAGGTAGCGCCCAAGTGCTGGCGGCAATTGTGCGTCGACGAGGAAACGCATCAAGCCACGTGCAAGACCGGGTGATCGCTCTGACGCGCCGCATATTCGAGAACGGCGGAAATGTCGGCGTCCTCAAGATACGGATAATCCTCTAGTATCTCCTTGCGTGAAGCGCCCGAAGCCAGAAGGTCAAGAACGTCCTTCACGCGAATCCGCAAGGACCGGACGCATGGGCGTCCGCCACATTGCTCTGGATCAGCGGTGATACGATGCAGTTCGCTCAACAGCTCGCCTCCTCTCGCCCAACAAAGTTTCAAGAGACGCTAATCTAAATCGGCTCCATGGTCACGGAGCGCGCGTTACGGTGCCCAGCCGCTGGAAATGTCACCATCGTATAGTTATCATAATTTGAATATGTTGTTTTGTAATGCAGGTTGTCAACCTTGTAATTGTGTGACCACCTATTGCCGCGCCGCTATTTTCGGCGGCGAAACCATGCGGCTATTCGTTTGCTACGCCTAATGGCGGCTATCACTTCAACCCGTGACTTCCAGAATCACACCGTCATGATGGTCGCGGCCGTATTCATCGACTACATGAACATCAATCGCATGAGCGCCGGCGTCGAGCGAGGGCGGCAAGCGGGCCACCCAAATATGCGACGAAGGCTCCGCCTTCACCCAGGGCTTGACGGTCTCTGGATTGCGGCCAAAGACTTCTTGCACAAATGGATCGGGCCGCGTTCGCCGCATCATCGGTATCGGAGCTTTGTCGCCGATTTTATATGCGACCGTGGTCTTCGGTCCGCCGTCGAAAACATTGACGACGAGCGCGGCGGCGGCAAGTTGGTCCCTTGAGATCGGCGAGCCCCGCAACTGTCCTGTCCGGAAATCGCGAAATAAATCCCGTCCGAAATGAAACTCGGCGTCGAGGCTGATCCGCATTTGCCGCCCGTTTGGTTCATTGGCTGGAATAAAGCGTGTCGTGTAGCCGCCATGATCGATCGAGAGGACGTGAAAACCGTGCGGGGTTCCGTCGCGGCTGTCGGCCGACGCTATGCCGCGCCGGTCGAGCGGCCCGCTCCACCACGAGCCCGAAACCGCCGTGAACACATGATGATGATGGGGCGTGGTCCCCGAAAAACCGTCCTCTTGGCTGAAGTAGTGATGTTCCGTCGTGTGGGTATGCCCGGCGAAACTTACCGCATTACGGCCGCCGAGGAGCGCCAGGAATTCGGCCCGGTCTGCGGTATTGAACGAAGGGTCGTCAGGATCGAGATAGTTTCGCAGGGGAATGTGCATGACCGCCACGACGAGGCGCGTGCTTGGAGTCTCCCTCAGCGCATTGGCGGCAAAGGCGAGCTGCCGTTCGCCGAAAAAGCCTCTGTATTTACCCGCGCGGCGCGGTTTGGCCGGGTCGGTGCCGAGATACTCGACGTTGTCCAGCATGAGAAAAAGCGCATCGCCATATTCGAAGGCATAATAATTGGCCCCGAACACGCGCTTGAACGTCTCGCGGCTGTAGCGCGAATCGGGTGCCTCGAAGTTCAGATCATGGTTGCCGCCAATATTCCACCAGGGAAGCCCGATCTGCCCGATGATCCGGTTGTACCGGCCATAGAGCGAAAGATCGTCGAACATGATGTCTCCCGCCGTGATCCCGAGGGCGGCCTCGGCGCCAATCAGACCGTTGACGAAGTCTTCACGAATGAAATCGATCTCGGCGTGGCTTTCCGGCTGCGGATCGGCGAAGAGCACGGCGTCAAAGCGCCTCGGTTCCGTTGCCTTGATCAGCCCGAAATCGACCGATGCTGGCAAGAGTCCGGTCGGCGCCAGGCCCGGATAGAGCAGATCGAGACCGGCCGGCGTCCCGTCCGGCTGATGGATATAGGAAAAGCGTGGCAGCCGGGTCGCCTCGTCGAGCGGCACCGCGTAGCCGGTGGGCTTGATGACGAAAACCGCCATTCCATCCTCGACCGGCAGACTGTAGCCTCCATCCGGCCCGGTACGAACGACCTCGCGGCCATTAGAAACGAGCACGCCGCCAAGCCCCGTATCACCCTTCTGCCGCTCGCGCCCTCCAGTCCTGGATTCGAAAACGACCCCCTTGGCGGTCTCGTGGCTTATCTCGCGCCTTGGCGCTGGCGCGGTGTCGTCTTTCGCCGTCAGGCCACGAGCGGGGGCGGCGGCCGCCAGCGTCGCCGCCGTTATCATCAGATCGCGGCGCGAGGGAAATGCATTCAATGTCATCATCGTCCTCCATGACAGGCTGCCTGGGCGGCCGCCGACTCATGCGCGCTAGTCTCCCTCACTTATTTGAAGTGTTGACGGCAGCGTGTAAGCTTTCCCCAAGGAATGTGCCGGGACGTGGCAAATTTTGCCGCTGGTTCCGGCACAGCCGGGCTTGCCCGCGATCACCCTTGACCTCAATGCGCGGGCGGCCCAGAACATCCGTCCCGATGATAAAGAGCGCGTATGACCGCCATAACTCTGATTGACAATTACGACAGTTTCACCTGGAACCTCGTACATTGCCTGGGCGCGCTCGGCGCGGATGTCACGGTGGTCCGCAATGACAAAATGAGCGTTGGCGAAATCATGAGCGCGGCGCCCGACGCGATCGTGCTGTCGCCCGGGCCTTGCCGGCCGAGCGACGCCGGGATCTGCCTCAAGCTCATCGAAACCGCGAGGGCCACCATTCCCATTTTTGGGGTTTGCCTCGGCCATCAGGCAGTCGGCGAGGCCTTTGGCGGCGAGATCGTCCGCGCGCCAAAACCCGTCCATGGCAAGCTCGCCTCGATTGAACACCAGGGCGAAACGGTTTTTCGCGGCCTCAATGGCCCGTTCCGGGCGGCGCGCTACCATTCGCTGGTCGTGCACGGCGACACCATGCCGGATGTCTTGACGGTGACGGCGAAGGCCGATGGTCTTGTCATGGGGCTTTCGCACAAGCGGCTTCCCGCGCATGGCGTGCAATTTCATCCCGAAAGCATCGCCTCCGAACATGGCTTGCGGATTTTTGAGAATTTTCTCGACCTTGCGGCACAATGGAACCACAATGAGCGGGAACGACGATTTTAGGGTCCGCCATTTCGCGGGCTTGAGATTTTAAAGGGCCGGAAATGGATGCGTTCAAGCCGCTGATCGCCAAGGTCGCGACCGGGTCGAGCCTGACCGAGGTCGAAGCGAAGGCCGCGTTCGAACTTATTTTCGCAGGAAGCGTCGCCCCGGCCCAGCTCGGCGGGTTCCTGATGGCGCTGAGAGCGCGCGGCGAAACGATCGCCGAAATCACCGGCGCGGCCGCCGCTTTGCGGGCACGGATGCTGCGGGTCGCGGCGCCGCCCGGGGCAATCGACATTGTTGGCACCGGCGGCGACGGACATGGGACGCGCAATATCTCGACGCTCGCGGCGCTGATCGCCGCCGCCTGCGGCGTTCCGGTCGCCAAACACGGCAATCGCGCGGCCTCGTCGAGATCCGGCGCGAGTGATGTTTTGTCGGCGCTCGGCGTTGGCTTGGAACTGGCGGCTTGGGAAATCGAAGCCTGCATCAACGAGGCGGGCATCGGCTTCATGGCGGCGCGGGCGCATCATCCGGCGATGCGTCATGCCGCCCCGGTCCGGGCCGAACTCGGAACGCCCACCATTTTCAATCTCATCGGCCCGCTCGCCAATCCGGCCGGCGTCAAATTCCAGGTGCTGGGCGTGTTTGCACGAGGCTGGCTCGAACCTCTCGCGCAGGTGCTGCGCAATCTTGGCTCCAAGAGAGTTTGGCTCGTGCATGGCTCCGACGGTCTCGACGAGGCAACGACCACCGGTCCTACCTTCGTCACCGCGCTTGAGGGCGGCCACATTCGCTCGTTTCAAATCGCGCCCGAGGATGCTGGAATTTCCCGCGCCTCGCTCGCCGATCTCGCGGGAGGCGATCCAGCCGCGAACGCGGCGGCGCTTCGCGGCGTGCTCGGCGGAGCTAAGAACGCCTATCGCGACGTCGCCGTTTTGAACGCAGCGGTTGCTCTCGTCGTCGCCCGAAAGGCGGACGATTTGAAACATGGCGCGGCGTTGGCGGCGGCGGCACTCGACGAGGGCCTTGCCGCCGAGACACTCGCCAAACTCGTGCAAGTTTCGAACCGCGCCTCACCTCCGCCGAATGGCGTTGCCGTTGCAGCCGCCAGAGGAATTTGATGGCCGACTTCTTAAAGACGATCGAGGCCTATAAGCGGCGCGAAATCGCGGCGGCCAAAGTGCGCATGCCGTTCGAGACCTTGGCGCGCAAGGCGTATGACCACGATCCGCCGCGCGGCTTCGTCAAGGCGATCGAGGCCAAGCGCGAGACCGGCCATATGGCTTTGATCGCGGAGATCAAAAAGGCAAGCCCCTCGAAAGGGCTGATTCGCGCCGATTTCGACCCACCTGCCCTTACCCGCGCCTATGAGTCGGGGGGTGCGGCATGTCTGTCGGTGCTCACCGACGGGCCGTCGTTTCAGGGCAGTTTCAGCGATCTTTCCGAGGCACGGCACGCAACGCATTTACCTTGTCTTCGCAAGGACTTCTTGTTCGATGCTTATCAAGTATATGAAGCACGGGCGAATGGCGCGGACTGCATTTTGATCGTCATGGCCTGCGTCACCGACACGGAGGCCTACGGCTTGACCCGCGCGGCGCATGACCTCGGCATGGACATTCTTGTCGAAGTTCACGAGGAAGCCGAGCTTGCCCGCGCGTTGCCGCTGGAAACCCGGCTTGTCGGGGTCAATAACCGCGATTTACGAACCTTCAAAACATCGCTCGACGTGTGCGAACGGCTCGCCGCGAAAATTCCGCCGGACCGGATCGTCGTCGGCGAGAGCGGCATCCTCACACGTCAGGATTGTCTGCGCCTGCAAGCGCGTGGCATTTCGGCCATTCTCGTCGGCGAAAGTCTCATGCGCCAAAAAAACGTCGCGGCGGCGGCGCGGGCGCTTCTAGTCGGCGAACCGCACCCGCGCGGTTACAAACCCCAGCGCGGATGATTTTTGCCTGCTCGCCCCCCGCCCTTTAGGATCGAATCACCGCCATGCCGGACCTCACCCATCTTTCCGCCGCCGGGCAAGCCCAAATGGTCGATGTGTCAGGCAAGCCCGCGACGGAACGTGTCGCGATCGCGGAAGGCAGGATTGTCATGCGAAATGCGACCCTCGATCTTGCCTTGTCTGGCAATGCCAAGAAAGGCGATGTCTTTGCCGCGGCCCGGATCGCCGCGATCATGGCGGCCAAGAAGACGCACGATCTGATCCCCCTCTGCCATCCGCTGGCCTTGACCCAAGTTTCGGTCGATCTTGAACCGGATCCGGCCTTGCCTGGAATAAGGGTCCGCGTGAGCGCCAAGGTGTTGGGCCGGACCGGCGTCGAAATGGAAGCCGTGACCGCGGTCTCTATCGCCTGCCTCACGATCTACGACATGTTGAAAGCAGTCGACCGCTCGATGCGGATCGAGGGTATCGCGCTTCTTCGCAAAAGCGGCGGCAAGTCCGGAGAGTTTTCACGCGAGGAAGGTTTGCCCGCATGAGTGGCGGCGATCTGCTTTCCGTGGCGCAAGCCCGCGCGCGCATCCTGGCGAAAGTTTCAAAAGATCGCCCGGTCGAGGCCGTCGCTCTTGAGCGCGCCCTAGGGCGAACAGTTGCCGCCGATCTCGCGGCCAAGCGGACCCAGCCTCCAACGACGGTGTCCGCGATGGACGGCTACGCGGTGCGCGCCCGCGACCTAGCGCAACTGCCAGTCAAGTTAAAACAAATCGGCGAAAGCACTGCCGGACATGGATTTCCGGGTTCCCTTGGCCCCAAAGAAACCGTGCGGATTTTCACCGGCGCGCCAGTACCAGATGGCTGCGATACCATTTTGATCCAGGAGAACGCCTGCGTGGAAGCAGGTTTCGTCGAACCTTTGCAAAGCGTCGCGAGCGGCCGCCACATTCGCGCCAAGGGCATCGACTTCGCCGAGGGCGAGGTCTTGCTTACCGCCGGAACGCGGCTTGGCGCGTCGAACATCGCGCTAGCCGCCGCGATGAATTTCAGCGAGGTTGCGGTCACCCGGCGCCCACGCGTGGGAATTCTCGCGACCGGCGACGAATT
>DATARJ010000006.1:0-6123 GCA_036264205.1 Methylocella sp. | reverse complement strand
GAAACCGTCCTCGCCAGTATAGCCGGAGCGCGAAATGTTAAGAACGATACCATCCCGCTCATCACTTGTGGCCGACATGAAAGGCATTGCCGTAACACTCTTGGCCGCGGCGGACGAAACGTGCCGGAGCAAGACCTCCGCGGCCTTCGGTCCTTGCAAGGCGAGCAAGGCGCGGTCCGCGAGAACGGTCAGCGCGCAATCCGGCAGCTCGGCGGCCAGATGGGCGAAGTCGGCTCTTTTGGTAGCGGCGTTGACAACGAGAAAGACCTGCTCGCGCCCGGCTTCGTCAGGAAGCCGCGTCACCATCAGATCATCGAGAATATGGCCCTCTGCGTCGAGCAGTTGCGTGTAGCGCATCCGCCCTGGAGCAAGGGACGCGATGTCGCCCGGCACAAGCCTCTCCAGACAGCGCGTGGCCTGCGGTCCGGCAAGAATCGCCTGGCCCATGTGCGACACATCGAAGAGCCCGGCCTGCGACCGCGTATGAAGGTGTTCGCTGAGGATGCCCGACGGATATTGCACGGGCATAGCATAGCCGGCAAAACCGGCCATGCGGGCGCCGAGCGCGCGATGCAGATCATAAAGCGGCGTGCGGGCAAGCTCGCGAACGGCGGCGGCGGTTTGGCTATCGGACATCGAAACACCTGGCCGGACAACGTACTGGCATGTGCGTGACGGCAACGACCGTCGCACTTTGCCCCCTCTGTCCTGAAACCTGAAAGATTTCCGTCGCTCGACAGCTGTTTCGAGCGAAGCTATCTCCGTCGGTGGATTTTCCATTTTAGAGGTGGAAAATCGCTTTCCAGAGTGTCATCCCCGAGCGGTCCGTGGGCCTGAGCGTTTCCGGGGCGGTTGCGCCTTCGGCGCCAGCTCGCCGCGTCGCGAGCGAACTGGACTCTTCCGCCGGGGTCTTGTGATCTGACGCTTTAAAGTTAGTGAGCGAGGCCCTTTTGTCAATGTGCTTGGCGTAAGTTCGCATCGTCGCAGGCGGCCGGATCGTTGGACTCGCACTTCGCGCGGCATCAAGGTTTGGCGTGTTTGCCGGCGGGTTTTTCTGCGCTCGCACCCTCGTCGATGCCGACCTTGATCGTATAATCGTCCTCGGCGTGGTCCTGGATGAATGGCACGCGGAGCGGCTCGGAGACGATCGTGAAATCCCCTCGGGTCTCGCCGGCGGCCACTGTCACGGCGGCGCGATAAAGCTTGCTTACGATTGGCTGATTGTCCCGTTCGCGAAGAACGGCCATGCGCACCGGCACGCTAAAACTGCCGGGGCTGCCCGCAGGACCGAGCAGCACTTTGCCCGCAACTCCAATCTTGATTGCGAGTTGTTCGCCTTCAAGCGTGCATTCGCGCGCCGTATCGTCGAGGGCGGATTGATAACGCAGATTAGCGCTCGAAGCCGGCGTTCCGGCATAAGCCTGGCTCGCCGCGGTGCCTTCGAGCACAATGACCTGCGGGCAGAAGATATGCCGGACCTCGGCTCCGGGCGCCGCCGGCGCGTCGTTACTCTTAAATCCCAGCAGGTTAGCGAGTTTCGAGCCGCCGGTTTCGGGGGTGTCGAAAGTGCCAAGGTGGCCGCCGCAGCCAGCGAGTCCCAACACCACCGGCGCGGCCAGGAGAGATTTTGCGATGTGGATCGGCACCGGCCGCCACAGCCAATTCCGGCCCAATTCACGGCAAAGCATCGAAGCCTTCCTTAAACCCGGCCATGGCGAGGGGTATGCCGACTCCTTCTTCCGGGGTCTGAAAAATGATGAAGGTAGCCTTCTGGCCAGTTTTCATCTGGTCGATCAATTTGTCCTCCATGACCACCTCGGCTACGCATCCGGTCGGAAGACAGCGGACGAAACCGGCGCGTCCGACATCGGTGTCGTCGATTTTAAGCCCCAATCCCGAGGGAAGAAGCACCCCAAGCGGTGCAATGACCCGCAAAAGGCGGCTCTTCCCATCCGCTGTCTTGAGAACGATGACGGTCAGATTGATGTTTGGCTTGTCTTCCGCGGCGACGCTCTGCAAGAGCGCGCATTGCTCCTTGGCGGCCCCAGGCGGCGTCTCGCAGCGCAGTTCCCAATCGCCATGCTTGGATTTCACGACGCCTTGGCAAACAGCGCCAGGCCCGCTCGCCAAGAGCCAAATACCAGTGAGCGTCAGTCCGAAAAGGCGCCGCGCGCCCGTTGTTTTGATTGGTTCGATCGCCCGCGCCACGGAGGTTCCTGTCTCATTGAAACATTCGAGCCGCTACCGGCCCGATTCATGCTAGGCTACTGGCCCGTATCCCGCGGAAGTACGGGTGGACATGCTTGAGTTTAATTCGTGCCGTCACGATTGTGAACTGTTCGGCGGATTTTGTGCGATTGCGATTGTGTTCCGTGCTGCGATTTGTCGGGATTGAACGAGCGCTCAAGGCCTTTCGTGGGCAGCCCATGGCGCGCACGGACGTGGAATTGATTTCCTTTTGTGAAGATTGTTTTCAATCGACCTGAAGCGACTTTAGCTTGCGATGCAGGGCCGAGCGCTCCATGCCGACGAATTCGGCGGTGCGCGAAATGTTGCCGCCGAACCGGTTGATCTGGGCTACCAAATATTCACGCTCGAAGACTTCGCGCGCTTCCCGCAAGGGAAGGTTCATCAGCTTTTCGCCGCCGGGGCCATTCGGCGTCGAAGGAACGAGCGCGCCGATCTCCGAGGGCAGCATATCAGCGGTAACCGCTGCCTCGGGACCGCCGGCGGCGAGGATCATCAACCGCTCCACATTGTTGCGCAGCTGCCTTATATTGCCGGGCCAATCGTGCGATTGCAGAACCGCCATTGCGTCGTCGGCGATCAACCGCCGCGGCATGCCAGTTGTAGCCGACAGCTGGTCCATGAAAAAAGCGATGAGTTCGGCAATATCCTCGCGGCGTTCGCTAAGCGAGGGGACGCGAACCGGCACGACGGCGAGACGATGGAAAAGATCCTCGCGGAACGAACCATCGGCGATCAACGCCGCGAGATCGCGCGAGCTCGACGAGATGATGCGGACATCGACATAAACGCGGGTCGCGCCTCCGACACGGAGAAAATTCTGCTCGACCAGCACCCGCAGGATCTTGCCCTGAGTCTCCCTGGGCATATCGGCGATTTCGTCGAGGTAGAGCGTGCCGCTGTGTGCTTCCTCTAGAGCGCCAACCTTGCGGCTGTTTCCGTCCTTGGCTTCGGTTCCAAACAATTCCATTTCCATCGTTTCCGGCGCGATCGTCGCCGAGTTGATGGTGACGAAAGGGCCGTCCGCGCGGGCCGAGGCGTCGTGGATGCCGCGTGCGGCGAGTTCCTTGCCCGCCCCCGGCGAGCCGGTGATCAGAACCCGCGAATTGGCCGGCCCGACGCGTTCGATGACGTGACGCAATTGGTTGATCACGGCGGATTTGCCGACGATCCGGTTGGCTCCGCCGGCCCTTGTGCGCAACTCGGTGACCTCGCGCTTCAATCGCGAGGCTTCGAGCGCGCGTTCCGCGACCAGCACCAGGCGATCCGCCTTGAACGGCTTTTCGATGAAATCATAGGCGCCGAGCTTTATCGCGGAAACTGCCGTCTCGATATTGCCGTGACCGGAAATCATGACGACCGGCAACATCGGATTCTGCTCCTTGACGATCTTCAGCAACTGCAAGCCGTCGAGTCTTGAGCCTTGTAGCCAAATATCGAGAAAGACGAGGGTTGGACGTCTTGCGCCAATCGCGGCCAAAGCCTCTTCGGAATTCTTGGCCGTGCGCGTGCCATGGCCTTCGTCCGCCAATATCCCGGAAACAATTTCACGTATGTCCGCTTCGTCGTCCACTATCAGAATGTCGCTCGCCATGAACTTCTTCACCCTCCCTTTCCGGCTTCGGCAGGCATGGTTTTGTCCCTATCGCCGGCATAATCATGTCCGCCCTGATCGTGTCCCAACGGAAAACACAGCCTGACCCAGGCGCCACGCCCACTTGGCGCATTACGCAATTCGAGCCCGCCGCCGTGATCTGCAAGGATTTTGACGACGATCGGGAGGCCTAGACCCGTTCCGTCGGCACGCGTCGTCATGTAGGGTTCGAGGAGCCTTTGCCGGTTCTCTTTAGGAAAGCCCTTGCCGTTGTCGATCACGTCGATGGTGACGGCGCGCCCGGCAACCGCGGCCGCCACGGATATCTTCCCTTGGAAGCCAGTTTCGCCGGTGTGCGCGGCAATCCCTTCGGTTGCGTTTTTAACGATGTTCGTCAAGGCTTGGGCCAAGAGCCGCCGATCGAACGGGATCCGGACCGGATCTTGCGGCAGCCGGTCTTCAAACAAAATGCCGGGATGCGCGAGCCGCATCAGGAACAGGACCTGGCGCACGCATTCGCCGAGGTCGCCGCTTTCGAGGCGGGGTTTCGGCATCCGCGCGAAGGACGAAAATTCATCCACCATGCGTTTGATGTCGTCGACTTGCCGGACGATTGTATCGGTGCACTGATCGAAAACGTCGCGGTCTTTCTCAATCAGACGCCCATATTTGCGTTTCAGCCGTTCCGCGGACAGCTGGATCGGGGTCAGGGGATTTTTGATTTCATGGGCGATCCGGCGGGCGACATCGGCCCAGGCCGCCGTCCGCTGCGCGGTCACGAGATCGGTGATATCCTCGAGCGTCACGACATAGCTCTTGTCGGCCCGTTCGCTCGGTTCGCTGGTGATGCTCACGTTGAAGAGACGATCGAGGCCCCCGCGGGAAAGCGAAATTTGTCCTTGGACCAGCCGAGATTGACCGGAACGTGCGGCGGCCAGCATGTCCTCTAGTTCCGGCAGCACGATTGCGATCGACTGACCCGCGATCCGCGCGGCCGTTTCGCCGCTTTGCGGGAGCAATTTTTCGGCCGACGGATTGAGCACGGTAATTTCGCCTTCCGGTCCGATGCCCACGACCGCGACCGGAACGCCGGAGAGAACCGCCTCGGTGAAGAGCCGCCGCTCGTCGATGAGCTTGCTCGCCGCGATTAGCCGGTGCTGTTGCAGGCTCAGTTCCGAGGTCATTTTGTTGAAGGTTTCGCCGAGATGAGCAAGATCGCCCTCGGACTTATGCACCGCAACCTGAACGTGGAGATTGCCGGAGGCGACCTCATCGGTCGCCGCGATCAAGCGTCTTATCGGCGCCACCAGACTGTCTGCGAAGGAAAGGCCGAGCCAGGTCGCGGATAACAGCATGATGAGCGCGATCAGGACGAACATGGTCGCGAAAGCGATCCTTATGCCGCGCCGGTGATTGTCGAAATCATCGTAGAGCGCGACGAGACTGGCGGCTTGGCGCGGAAATTCCACCGTGAACGGATCGACCGGCCGGGCCACATATAAGAACGTGTCCTGGAAGGAAAGGAGCGTCCGCAAGGCGACGAAAGTCCGACCCTCATCGAGGATCAGGCACAAGGGCTCGTTTTTTTTTGCGTCGTCGAAGTCGCTAGGCTCCGGACGCACGACGGCATTGCCAACCACGGCACTCGTGTCCACCCGCTCGACCACCGTGCCGTCGGACTTCAAGAGAGCCGCGGCGGTGAAGCCAAGAAAACGCGCCCTTGAGGTGAAAAACTCGCGAAACAACGGCCGGTCCACCTCAAACATGAGCTTACCGCGATCGAGATCGGACGCCGTGAGCCGTGCCTCCTGGAGCAGCGACTTGCATTGTCCTTCTCGAAACAGACGCGCGGCGTCGATTGTGTTTTGCACGAACCCGCGTCCGTCTTGCATGAAGGCCGGATTGAGACTGCGTTCCAGTGTCACCGAACCAACCCAGGCCATCAGCAGGGCCGGCGCGGCGGCGATGATGGAAAAAAGTCCGACGATGCGAATATGCAGTTCCGCCCCGGCGACGCCCGCCCGGCGCGCCTTGAAGAGTGCATAGGCTTCCGCGAGGACGAAACCGAAGACGAGGAGTATGCCAAAAATATTGGCGACAAATAGCCCAAGAACGACAGAACCGGTCGGCGCGATCGGCGTGTAGCCGGAAAAAATCAGAAAACTGACGAGCCCGATAAATAGGGCAAGGATAACGGCCACGGGACCGAACCGGGCCGTAAACCTCGGGTGATTATTTTTTCCGCCCAAAGCCCGCCGCGATATTTTTTGATTACCCATGGA
>DATARJ010000371.1:0-4958 GCA_036264205.1 Methylocella sp. | reverse complement strand
CACTCCCGCCGCTTCGATCTCGATCATGGACAAACCGGAAGTGATCGCCGCGCCGCCGCGCGGGGCTGCGCCATCGCCGCGCCGCTTCATCAACCGCGAATTGTCCTGGCTCGAATTCAACCGGCGGGTCTTGCTGGAGGCGTCCAACCGCAATCATCCATTGCTCGAACAAGTGCGGTTCTTGTCGATTTCCGCCGATAATCTCGATGAATTTTTCATGGTGCGGGTCGCCGGTCTTCGCGGCCAAATGCGCGCCGGAATCGCAGCGCCGTCGGAGGACGGGCTTTCGCCGCCCGAACAGCTTGGCAAGATCCGCGAGCGCGTGGGTCTTTTGGCGGCGGAGCAGCAGCGCCGCTGGCGCGAGTTACGCAAGGAGCTGCACGGTGTGGGAATAACGTTGGCCGATCCGCCGGATCTCAACAAGGCGGAAACGGATTGGCTGCGCCAGCATTTCCTGACGCATGTTTTTCCGGTTCTGACACCGCTTGCCGTCGATCCGGCGCATCCCTTTCCATTCATCCCCAATTTCGGCTTTACGATCGCGCTCGAATTGGTCGGGCCAAGCGACCAAAAGAACCGCAAGGCCTTGATCCGCCTCCCAGCCAAGATCGAACGGTTCATCCGTCTCCCCGACGAGCCGGGCGAGAAGGGCCAGCGCTTCGTCGCGCTCGAAACGGCTATCGGCATGTTCACGCAAAGCCTGTTTCCTGGCTATCACGTGCGTGGTCACGGGCTCTTCAGGGTCATTCGCGACAGCGATCTCGAAGTCGAGGAGGAGGCCGAGGATCTGGTGTTATTGTTCGAGAGCGCGCTAAAGCGGAGGCGCCGCGGTTCGGTCATCCGGCTCGAATTCGATAGTAGCATGCCCGAGGAGCTGCGCGGATTTGTCGCCGAGGAACTCGATTGCATGGGCGACGAGATTTTTATCCTGGACGGGATGCTGGCGTTGAACGAGCTGTCCGAACTTGTCGCTCTCGACCGGCCGGACCTCAAGTTCAAGCCATATAATCCGCGCTTTCCGGAGCGTGTCCGCGACAATGGCGGCGATTGTTTCCTCGCGATCAAACAAAAGGATCTCGTCGTCCACCACCCTTACGAATCCTTCGACGTGGTGGTCCAGTTCCTCAATCAGGCGGCGGCCGATCCCAATGTCGTCGCGATCAAGCAGACTCTTTATCGCACCTCCGCCGACAGTCCGATCGTGCGCGCCCTGATCGAGGCGGCGGAAGCCGGCAAATCGGTGACCGCCATCGTCGAGCTCAAGGCGCGCTTCGACGAGGCCGCCAACATTCGCTGGGCGCGCGATCTCGAACGCGCCGGCGCGCAAGTGGTGTTCGGCTTCATCGAATTAAAGACGCACGCTAAATTATCGATGGTCGTGCGCCGTGAAGCAGGCTCCCTCGTCACCTATTGTCATGTCGGCACCGGCAATTACCATTCGGTGACGGCGAAGATCTATACCGACATTTCGTTCTTTACCGCCGATCCGGTAATCGGACGCGATGTCTCGCGCATCTTTAATTATATCACCGGCTATGCCGAGCCGGCCGGGCTCGAACGGATGGCGGTCTCGCCGATTTCGCTCAAGCAGCGGCTGCTTGAGCATATCGCGCAGGAGATCGCCTACGTAAAAGCCGGCAAGCCCGGCGCGATCTGGGCAAAGTGCAATGCCCTCGTCGATCCCGAGATCATCGACGCCCTTTATGCGGCGAGCAATGCGGGCGTAAATATCGACCTCGTGGTGCGCGGGATCTGTTGCCTTCGGCCGGGCGTCGAGGGGCTGTCCGAAAATATAAGGGTCAAATCGATCGTCGGGCGGTTTCTCGAGCATGCCCGGGTTTATTGCTTCGGCGGCGGCCACGCTCTGCCGCATCCCAAGGCACATGTCTATATTTCCTCGGCCGACCTGATGCAGCGCAATCTTGATCGGAGAGTCGAGGCGCTGCTGCCGATTCTCAATCCGACCGTGCATGAGCAGATCCTTGATCAGATCATGGTCGCCAATCTCATTGATAATCAGCAGAGCTACCGGGTCTTGCCGGACGGTTCGAGCGCCCGCATAAAAGCCCCGGAAAACGAAGAGCCGTTCAATGCGCATTCCTACTTCATGACCAACCCCAGTCTGTCCGGCCGTGGAAAATCCCTCAAGCATTCGAGTCCGAAAACCCTCCTTAAACGGCTGGATGGCCGCTAAGGGTTCGATGTCCGAAAATCGCCAAGAGGCCGCTCCGCCATCTAGGGCCGAGCCGCCAATCGCGATCATCGACGTCGGCTCGAATTCGGTCCGTCTCGTTGTCTACGAATGTTTGAGCCGCTCGCCCCGTCCGATTTTCAACGAGAAATCGCTTTGCGCGCTCGGCAAAGGCGTGGCAACCACCGGCCATCTCCCGCAAGCCGGCGTCGAGAAGGCGCTCGCGGCCCTGCGTCGCTTCCGGGTTTTGAGCGATATCATGGGCGTGTCGGTCCTGCATGTTCTTGCAACCGCCGCCGCCCGCGACGCCTTGAACGGAGCCGAATTTCTTGCCGCCGCGGCGGACGCGATCGGCGCCCCGGTGACGCTTCTATCGGGAGGCCGGGAAGCGGAGCTTTCGGCCCATGGGGTCATCACCGGGATCAACCGCCCGGATGGCGTCGTCGGCGATCTCGGCGGCGGCTCGCTCGAATTGATCGACGTGATGGGCGCGCACGCGGGCGAGGGCACGAGCTTGCCGCTTGGCGGTCTCACCCTGATGGATGCCTCGGGACGGTCGCCCCGCGCGGCAGTCAAGATTGTCCGCGAGGCATTGGCCGGGTCGCCCATTGCCGAGCGGCTCGCGGGACGCACTTTCTACGCGGTCGGAGGCACCTGGCGGGCGCTCGCCAAGCTGCACATGAGCCAACACAATTATCCGCTCGCCGTGACCCACGGCTATGTCATCCCCGCTCCAGACGCCGCCGATTTCGCGGGCCTCGTCGAGCGGGCGAATACCGAAACGCCGATTTCGATCGACGCGGTCAGCGCGGCGCGGCGGCCGCTTCTTGCTTATGGCGCCGTCGTGCTCGACGAGATCGTTCGCCGGGCGCGGCCGCGCGATGTCATGATTTCGACGACCGGCGTGCGGGAAGGTCTTCTTTATGAAATGCTCGACATGGAGCAGCGCCGGCAAGATCCTTTGCTGGTCGCGGCCGCGCAATTCAACCGGCTCTTCGCGCGAGCGCCCGGCCATGCCGGGGACCTCTACGATTGGACCGGCGGATTTATCAAGTCCATGCATGCCGAGGAAACCTTGGAGGAACGCCGGCTTCGCCATGCCGCCTGCCTTTTGACCGATGTCAACTGGCGCGCCCATCCGGATCACCGCAGCGAGGAAAGCATCAATATCGTCATGAATGCCGCTTTCCTCGGTGTCGATCATCCCGGCCGTTTGTTCCTCGCGCTTGCGGCGTCCTATCGTTATCTCGGACTCGACGCGGACGTCAGCCCGCAGATCCACGCGCTGGTTTCCGCGCGGATGCTCGATAGGGCGCGTATTCTCGCCGCCGCGACGCGCGCGGCCTATGTCATCTCGGGCGCGATGTCCGGAGTCCTGCCCTTGACGCCACTGAATTGCACGACGACCACATTGATCTTGACCTTGCCGCGAGGTCTTGCCGATCTCGCGAGTGAACGGCTGCAAAATCGTTTAAAGCACCTCGGGCGTCTGATCGGACGCGAGCCGGCGATCACCATCGCCAGCTAAAATAAAACCGTTTGGCGCGAGCCATTACCGCTGCATCATTGCGGCTCATTCGGCGCGCCTTCCCGCCATTCGAGCGGGACGACTTTGCCCTGCTCGACGGTCAGGGCGAGACGCCCATGTTTCAGTTCGAGCGCCTTGGCGCCAAACAGCTCGCGCCGCCAGCCGGTCAGGGCCGCGACCTTGGCATGATCGTCGGCGGCGATCGCTTCGAGATCGTCGACCGTCGCGATCATCTTCGCCGCGACCCCGTGGCTGTCGCTGACATGACGCAGGAGCACCCGCAAAAGCTCGATCGCCGCGCCATTGCCGCCGTTGCGCCGCTCGCGCTCTATTTTCGGCAGGGTCTTGGGGTCCCGCGCGAGGCCGCGTTCGATCGCCGCCAAAATCCCCGCGCCGGCGCGCGAACGCTCCATTCCGCGCGGAAAGGCGCGCAGATTGCCCAAGGCCTCGGCCGTTTTCGGCGCGGCGAGCACGAGTTCGATCAAGACATCGTCCTTCAAAACCCGCGCGCGTGGAACGTCGCGCGTCTGCGCCTCGGCCTCCCGCCAGGCGGCGACCTCCATGAGAACCGCGAGATCGCGCGGTTTGCGGACGCGGTTTCGGAACCGCTCCCAGGCGTTTTCGGGATGCTGTTCATAAGTCGAAGGCGCCGTTAAGAGCGCCATTTCGTCGGCCAACCAGCTGGTCCTGCCGGTTTCCTCCAATTTGGCGCGCAAGAACCTATAGATGTCGCGCAAATAGGTAACATCGGCGATCGCATATTCAGCCTGGGCCGGCAAAAGCGGACGCCGTGACCAATCCGTAAAGCGCGAGGATTTATCGAGCCTGACTTTCATGACCGTCTGAACTAGATCGCCGTAGGAGACCTGATCGCCAAAGCCGCAGACCATCGCGGCGACCTGGGTATCGAACAGCGGCGCGGGGATCATCTTTGCAAGATTCCAAATAATTTCAAGATCTTGACGAGCCGCATGAAAGACCTTCGTCGGCGCCGGGTCGGCCATCAGGTCGAAAAAGGGCGAAAGATCCAGCCCTTCGACCATCGCATCGACAGCCACGGCTTCTTCTTCCGATGCAAGTTGCACGAGGCAGAGACGGGGCCAGAAGGTCGTTTCCCGCAAAAATTCGGTATCGACGGTGACAAACGGGTGGACTGCAAGACGACGGCAGACGGCGCTCAGTTCTTCGGAGGTGGAAATCAGGGTCATAGTGGCTCAATAATGCAAAGGCGGACCGTCG
>DATARJ010000387.1:0-2011 GCA_036264205.1 Methylocella sp. | reverse complement strand
GGGACGCTCATGCCGTCCCCACAGGCGGGCTTAAGGTCGCAATTCGACTGCCCTAAGAACTTCAATCCGCCGATCGGCTAACATTCGATTTCTTGGACGGCTCTTTTGTCGTCGTCGGCACTTGATTTCCAAACTCTACTTCTTCTCGTTGGCGTTTGAAAGGACGCCTACACATGCCTAATGCGGCTCCATCCCCGGCTGCGCCGTATTGCCTCGGCGGCGCCCGTTTTGCTTGCCTAGCCGCATTCCGGACACGTTTGAGGGCCAGAAACGGGCAGCCTGCAAAGCCATGGGCAAGATGCAGGCTTTATTAGTTTTTAGCTAGATTCGATGCATCCATCCGAGATCATAATTTGAACCAAAGCGCGATCGCACGAGATGGCAGGCCTCGCGTCACCCGGCGGCTGCCCGCGCGGTGGCGAAGTATCGCCAGGCGCCTTTATTTCATCCTCGTGGGCTGCCCCGTGATCCTTGTCGCGGGCTGCGCGTCGATCGGCGGGCTGGGTGAGCCTGGCGCGGAGCCTCGTTCCGTCCCGGTGTTCGTGGTTTCGACCCGCAAGGGCGAACGCGGCGTGGCGAGCGAAGCCGCCGTCGCGAACGGGGCGCGGTTCTCTTTGCAAATGATCGGAGTGCCGGCGGGACATGAGCCGGGCAGGGTGGAGCGGCCCGCCTTCGGTTCGGAAGATCCGCAAAAACACTTTATCGCGAGGAGCCGGCGCGGCCTCGACGAGACCGCTTTTTTCGCCGAACTCGCCAGCCATATTTCCGGACGCATCGGATCGAACCGCGATGTTTTGCTTTATGTTCATGGTTTCAACACGAGCTACGACGAGGCGCGTTTCCGCCTCGCGCAGATCGTGGACGACGGGCGCTTCGGCGGCGTTGCGGCGCTCTACACATGGCCCGCCGCCGGCAGCCTCCTCGACTATGGCGCGGCCAAGGAAAGCGCGACCATTGCCCGCGATGCCTTGGGCAAACTCATTCACCGGCTTTCCGAACTGCCGGACGTAGGTCGCGTGCATATTCTCGCGCATTCGATGGGCGCCTGGCTCGCCATGGAAGCATTGCGGGAAAATGCGATTTCCGGCAGTCCCGACCTCAACGGCAAGCTCGGCGATGTCATGCTCGCCGCGCCCGATATCGACTTGAACGTCTTCCGACAGCAACTGGCGCGGCTCGACCCGTCGCATGTCTTCGTCCTCGTCGCCTCCAACGACAGGGCGCTTTCGTTATCGCGCACGCTCGCGGGCGACCGGCAGCGTCTCGGCGCGCTCGACCCCAATAATCCCAGCGATCGCGTGGCGCTCGAAGACCTTGGCGTCAAGGCTTACGATCTTTCGCGCGAATCGACCGGTCTGATCGGCCATGGCACCTATGCCGACGCACCCCAGGCGGTGCGCACGATTGGCGCGCAGATCACCGAACAGAGGCCGCAGGATGCCAACGTTCAGGCCGTGCTTGGCGAAAAACCCGTCGATTCAAGGATCACAGCCGTGCCGCTCGCGCCATTAGCCGAGCCATCCGTCCCCGCGAACCCGCCCCCGGGCTTGGTATCGCCAAGGTAAGCGGGGGCACCGCTCCGGCCTCACCCGTGGGGGATCGGCCGCCGGTTCGCGCGCGTTGAAAACATGCATGAATCAATAAGGTTTAAGTAGGTCCTTAAAAGCGCCTGTCTATTTTTTAAGAGGACCTGGTCCACGTTCGTTCTCGGATTTTCATAAAACGGGCGCGGAACTTTCTCTCAGGATGTTCGTTATCAACGTTTATCCTGGCAAAATTGTGCGGCCGATTTTCCGTCGCCTGCCGGTGACACGCATTGCTTGGCTTTACTCAAGCCCTGGAAACCAATCGGAAAACAAAAGGCTCGGTTTAGAGTCGAATTTGACCGTTGGATTTTCACAGCACGAAGTCCTTTAAATGTGATTTTGCTGTCTGCTTCGCCATCATTATCATGCCGGAGCATGGGGTTGTTCGTATCGGTTACACTGTTTAAAATGGTTAAAATGGTTTC
>DATARJ010000336.1:0-2401 GCA_036264205.1 Methylocella sp. | reverse complement strand
CCGCAGCGCGCGCGCGGCCTCATGTGGCTGACCTTGGCGCGGGAAGCGGCGCTCGATTCCAAAAAGGATCAATGGATCATCGATCTCTATGACCAGGCGGTGGCTTCGGCCAATGGCGAAGACCGGCAAGAGGCGCTCGCTGATCTCGAAGATCATCTGAAACGGCGCAATTGACGCCGCGCGATCCGATTCCCGCACGGCCTGTGGCGCATGGGGCTCTCGCATGCGCGCGCGGAGCCGCCCCGCGCGGAGAAGCTACGCTGTGTGATTGGGGAACCGGACTCATTCCTCCGCTTTAAATTTGGGCTGGCGTTTGTTCGTTTGCTTCAAACGAAGGGACACTTTTATGGCCTGCTTGGCGTCGGCGCGGCCAGCGATAGGTTGAAGGATTTTCCGGAATTCGTCGCGTTTCCCGTGAATCGAGGCTATCACCTTCCCCATGGGAATACCCATGTCCACGAGGACGGCTTCCGAAAGTTGCAGGCTTGCCTCGATAGTCTCGGGGACAGCATCGCTCACGCCAAGACCATAAAGCTGCGTTGCGTGCTGCGCGTCGCGGGCTCTGGCAACAATGATCAGATCTGGAAAACCGGCGCGCGCGTGGCGAACAATGTGTTCCGCATCGGCGGGCTTGCTCATTGTGATAATAAGAGCCTTGGCCTTGGCCAACCCGCAGCGGGCGAGAAACTCGGGCCGCGACGCATTGCCCCAATAGATGTCTCGTCCTTCGGCGCGGAGCCGTTTCACCAAGCCGGGATCGGTATCGATGGCCAAATAGCGGATGGCATGCGTATGCAGCATATCGCCGATGAGCTGGCCAACCCTGCCAAAGCCAACGATGATCGCATCGGGCGCCGGACCGTCCTTGCCCGGCTCCGGGAGGGCGGCTGGCTCCGATGCGGCGGGCCGTCTTGCCAGGCGTTTGGCAAGCGTGCCAAGGAATGGCACGGCGAACATCGAAAGAGTCACTGCGATCATCGCCTCCGCGCCGGCGTTGGCGGGCATGGCCTTGGCGGCGACGGCCGCGGTGACGATGACGAAAGCAAATTCCCCGCCGGGGGCCAGCATAAGCGCGGCCTCGGTGGAGACTGGAACGGGCAGGCGCGCCATCCATCCAGCTAGCCAGTTTATGCAAAACTTGACGAAGATAATGCCAAGCGCAAAGCCGAACGCCGCTAGCGGAGCGGAAAACACGTGTCCAAGATCAAGGCTCGCACCGATCGCGACAAAGAAAAGTCCGAGCAGCAAACCTTTGAAGGGCTCGATCGTTACTTCGATCTCGCGGCGGTACTCGGTTTCGGCGAGAAGGATGCCGGCGATGAAGGCGCCGAGTCCCATCGACAAACCGCTCGCCGCGGTGAGAACTCCGGTTCCGATGATCACAAGCAGGCAGGCCGCCATGAAAAATTCGGTCGATCCGGCCGCGGCAACGTGACGAAATAGAGGCCGCACGACTAGTCGGCCGCCGAGCACGATGACGCTCAAACCGGTGAGCGCGGGAACCAGGAAAGAGACAACCGCCATGCCGAGGCCGCCGCCGCGCCTTTCGAGCATCGCGACCACGAACAAGAGCGGCGCCACCATCAGGTCCTGGAAGAGCAGCACTGCGAAAATCGTGCGGCCTGCCGTCGTCCCGAGGCGTTTGGCCTCGGCGAGCACGGGAATCACGATGGCCGTGGATGACAGGGCAAGCGCAAAACCAAGCACCGCCGCCGAGGTTGGAGGCTCCCCCAGGATGAAGGCCAAGGCGCCCAGCGCCGCGACGGAGCCGAAGACTTGCAGAGCGCCGAGCCCGAAGACGAGCCGGCCTATAATCGCCAAACGCTGCCACGACAGTTCAAGGCCGATCATGAACAGAAGAAAGACGATGCCGAATTCCGCGACTGGGGCGATTTGCTCGACATTGTCGAGAGCAAATGGAGCGAGCCAGCTGATTTGCCGCGCGAGCGCGCCAAGACCATAGGGGCCGAGCAAAACGCCCGCGCCAAGGAAACCCAGAACCGGACTGACCTTGAGGCGCCGGAACAGCGGCACGACCACGCCCGCCGTCGTGAGAAAAATCAAGGTTTCCTTGTATTGCTCGGGCGCGAAGGTTCCCATGAGTCCGCCTGATTCCATGGCCGCGTAGATTGGAACTACGCACGAAAAGCGCATGCCACCTTCGCGCCGTTTGCCGGGGCTCGTCCAAGCAAAAATGCACGGCCGCGCAAATCTTCCGGCTTAAATCGCCGGGACGGCCGGTTTCTATCACGGCGGCGCCCCGGACAAGCGGGAATAACCCAAGGGAACGATTTTGACATCTCTACTTTTGAAAAGATTTAAGCGCGCATGGTTTTACATTTTAACTACTCTAATTTAAAAACATAATGCTTGCATTCTAAACTTCTATAGCTAGGAATGG
>DATARJ010000296.1:0-4712 GCA_036264205.1 Methylocella sp. | reverse complement strand
TTCGCCGAACTTGAGACGCTGGGCGAATTGACAAAAATCGCCTGGAGCAAGGGCTGTCAGGTCATGATCGAAGGCCCCGGCCATGTGCCGATGCACAAGATCAAGATCAATATGGAAAAGCAACTTGCGGAATGCGGCGAGTCGCCGTTCTATACGCTCGGGCCGCTGACGACCGATATCGCGCCGGGTTACGATCACATCACCTCGGGGATCGGCGCCGCGATGATCGGCTGGTTCGGCTGCGCGATGCTCTGCTATGTGACGCCGAAGGAACATCTTGGCCTGCCGGATCGCGACGACGTGAAGGTTGGCGTCATTACGTACCGCATCGCCGCGCACGCAGCGGACCTCGCCAAGGGGCACCCTGCGGCGCAGATTCGCGACGATGCGGTCTCCCGCGCGCGTTTCGATTTCCGCTGGCAGGATCAGTTCAATCTCGGTCTCGATCCCGATACGGCGCGGCTCTTTCACGACGAAACGCTGCCGAAGGACGCGCATAAAACCGCGCATTTCTGCTCGATGTGCGGGCCGCAGTTCTGCTCGATGAAGATCACCCAAGATCTGCGCGAGGAAGCGGCGTTGATGGCCGAGCGCGACAAAGGCATGGCGGAAAAGAGCGCCGAGTTTTTGGAGAAAGGCGGCAGGCTTTATGTGTGAGGGGGCGGCTCCGCCTGGCCCCCGCAAACCCACGCTCCGGGGCGCGTTTCCGGCCAAAAACCTTACAAGGCCTCAGACAGCGGCCCGCCTTCAATCTTGTTAAGATCGATCGATCTTTTGCCGCAACTCCGGGAAGGCGCTGCTATGCGCCAAGGCTATTTCTCCGTTGGATGATCGGACAAAGATTTGACGTAGGCCGCAAGCTCCCAGACCTGCTCCATTGGTATTAGCCCGCGGAATGTCGGCATTCCGTTGGGGCGGCCTTCGACAATCGTTGCCGCGATGTTTTCGATGCTCCCCCCATAGATCAAGGTCCCACCCATGAGGTTTGCGCCGAAGCCACCACCACCACTGGAGTGGCAGCCGGAGCAGTTCATAGCTCGAAAGAGTCGCCGCCCGGCTTCGATATGTTCGGGGCTTTTGGCATATTCCTCGCCGATTTTGCTTTTTTCATTGACTGGCGTTCCGCCGCCCGGCGCAATCGGGACCAGAGAAACGCGCGGAAGGGCGAAGGGATCAGGACCTTGCCCACTGCTGCCGCCTTTGGTCTGCTGCGCATGAGGGCCTGCCGCGGTCGCCAAGGCCAAACCAGCGCACAGCAATAAGAAAGAGAAATGTCTCATGGGATGGCCTCTCCTTTCTGCGCCGAAATAGGCAGGCGCGGGACGTGATAGTCAGCAATAATGGCATCGATTTCGACGCGATGACGATCGATCGATGCTTCGAGGTCTTCGGCGAGGGTCGCATCATCCTTGCGCACACCCATCCCGATCTCAAAGGTCATTGGAATATTAAGCCTGGCATTTGTGACGGGCGTCAGTTTCAGCGGCACTTTCTGGTTGGCCGCAAACCAGCCTGCTTCAGGACCCCACACGATCGCGATGTCGGTATCGCCTGCGATCAGTCCGTCGATAATGTCTTTCAACGGCGCCGGTTTGTCGTAATCACCATAGACCATGTAACCATGCACATTGGAAATGATGCCACGGTCGGCCAATTCATGCGCGGGTGGGGTGTTGACCCCATCATTGCCGGTCAGCTGAATACCAATTTTCGACTGAGCCAGCTTAGGATCGTCGAAGCCAGAAACCGGCGTCGCATCGCTGCGCTGAACGAAGACGTAGCCTGACCGATAATAGGGCTTCGTCGTCCGCAGCGTGTGCATGCCGATCGGTATTCCGATCACGACATCGCAGGCATGCGCATTCAACGTGTTGCGTAGGAAGCCGCGTCTTTGCGCAAACCAGAAATACCGAAGGTTTGCTTTCCAATCGGCGGCGATGACCTCGGCGATCTTATTCTCAAATCCCTCGCCCTTGGCATCCGTATAGGGCAGGTTGTTCGGATCGGCGCAGACGCGCAGCTCGCGCGCCTCGGCTATGATCGAGGATGCGGCGAGCGCCATGCTCGCAATGCAGACCCTACGGAAGAGCGAAGACATAGAGCGTTCCTCCTGCGGTCGTGACGTCAGGCAGATCCTTCATCGCATTGACAAAGCCGAGAGCTGCGGTGCCATCTCTTTTGTCAAGCTGTCCGGAAACAATCGCACCGGCCCATCCACCGACGCCCGAAAGGATCGCAACATATTGCTTGCCGTCAGGCCCGATATAGGTCATCGGCTGCCCGATAATCCCGGAGCCTGTCTTGAACTGCCATAAAAGATCGCCGGAATTGGCGTCGATCGCTTTGAAATATCCGTCCATCGTTCCGTAGAAAGCGACATCGCCGGCGGTCACGACCGTGCCGCTCCAGACCGGAAACCTTTCCTTGATGGCCCAGACCTTCTTTCCGTTGATGATATCCCAGGCCGCATATTCGCCGCGATTGCCACCCTGGCCAGCGTGCATAGGAGTCTCGGCGCCGACATAAGGCGTGCCTTTAATGTAGCCGATATCGAGTTCCTTGGTGTCGAAGCAAAGATTATTGTGCGGGATATAAAGGAGCTTCGTCTTGTTCGAGAAAGCCGATGGTTGCCAGTCCTTGGCCCCTGGCGGGGCAGGACAAATATTGCTGACCGTTTCGCCAACCTTTGGCTGTTTGGCCGCGACATATTGAATGCGCCCAGTCTTCAAATCGACACCGCTCGAACTCGTGATCCCATCCTGGAAGGGCTGAGCCGAAAGTACTTCTCCATTCGTGCGATCCATGAGGTAGACATAGCCATTGCGATCCGGATGCACGAGTACTTTGCGCGGCTGACCTTTCCAATCGAGGTCAAGCAAAATCTCTTCATTCACGCCATCGTAGTCGTAGAGGTCGTGCGGGCTATATTGATAGAACCAACGTGCCTGCCCGGTGTCCGCGTCGCGTGCGAATATGCCCGCCGTCCATTTATTGTCGCCAGGGCGGATGGTGGAGTTCCAGGGCCCAGGGTTGGAAACGCCATAATAGACGAGGTTAAGGTCCGGATCGTAGGAAGCCCAGCCCCAAACCGTACCGCCGCCGTGAAGCCACTGGTCCCCGGCCCATGTGGTGACCCCAAGATCCTTGCCCTTTTCTGACTCATAAAATGGCTTGAACTCGGAGCCGATCAGGACATCCTTGTCTGGACCCGTGTTATAGGCGCGCCAAACGATTTTTCCCGTCTTGACGTCGAGCGCCGCGCCCCACCCGCGCACGCCCAGCTCGCCGCCTGAATCGCCAACGAGCACTTTGTCTTTCATCAACTGAGGCGCCATAGTCATGGTCTCGCCTTTGTTAATTTCGCCCATCTTCGTACGCCAAACTTCCTTGCCGGTGTCAGCGGCAACGGCGACGGTGTAATTGTCGAGCGTGTTATAGATGAGCTTGCCATCCGCAAAGACGGCGCCCCGATTCACAACATCGCAGCAAGCTTCGCCTTGGGCTGCACGAGAAGGTTTCGGATCATAACGCCACTTCAAAGCACCATTCTGCTTGAGATCGAGTGCAAAAAGTATGTTGGGATACGGCGTCACAAGGTACATCGTATCGCCGACGACGAGAGGTGATGCTTCCGCGCCTTTGTCAGTGCCTATCGAAAACGTAAAGGCGACTTTTAAATGCTTGACATTTTTGGAATTGATTTGGTGTAGAGAGCTATAGCGGGTGCTGGCGAGATTTTTCGCCGGCATCGTCCATTGGCCGTCGTCCTTTTTAACTTTGGCGAATGGCGGAGGGCTCTGCGCATTCGCGCAGGAAAATACCAACGTTAATAGGAGCGAAGCTGCCAAAGTGCCTGAGCGCCATACGGCTTTGAAATCAATCATTACACGGCTCCAATAGTGCTGCATCTCGTTCCGGACAGTCCAACTTGCAACGTCTCGCTCATGATGATTATCACGATCTGATATTACGATGCAGGCGAGGCAGCGCTGGACGCCGCAGTTCTCGCCGGCGCAATCCGCCCTGCATATCCTGCATATGAAGAGCCCTGAGTCGGTCGCGAGTCAATCGGGCAATGACCGATCCGGTCTTTCGGGAGGCCCCGCCAAGCCGGCCCTTGTCGAACAGGACAAAAGAGTCCGCCCAAACGACAATTTTCGCGCCTTGCAAGCGTCTTTTTCTCCCGGCCGTCAATCGTACCAAAATGTTTCACGTGAAACATTTTGGTACAATTGCGCGAAACGTATAGATTCCTCGCTCAATTTAAGGCGCGCGCGTAAAAATGTCCTGTTTTCTCACCGCCAATCCGGCCGAGGTGGCGGAATGTATCGGCGAGGCAGCGGCAAAGCGCACGCCGCTCTCGATCACCGGTCTCGGATCGAAGGCGGCGCTTGGCAGGCCGATGAAAAACGCGGGCCGCCTCGACCTCTCCCGCCTCGATGGCGTCACCTTTTATGAGCCCGACGAACTCGTTTTCTCGGCGCTTGCCGGAACACCCATCGAGACCATCGAGACGATGCTCGCCAAAGACGGGCAAGAGCTTGCCTTCGAGCCGATGTCCTTTGCGGCTCTCTATGACACCGGGAGCGGAACGATCGGCGGATGTCTTATGACAAATCTCTCCGGTCCGCGCCGGATCAAGGCGGGCGCGGCGCGGGATTTTGTCTTGGGCGTCAAGGCGGTCTCCGGCCGCGGCGAAGCCTTTAAGGCTG
>DATARJ010000248.1:0-3498 GCA_036264205.1 Methylocella sp. | reverse complement strand
CGATAGCGCCTTTGCCGCGGCGCCGGCTAGGTCCGAACGTAGCGACGCCGCCAGGTTTGGGCGCGCCAGAAGCGCCGCGCGCAGGTCCGGGTCATGGCCATAGCGCTCGATCATCCGGCGGATGGAAAATTCCAATAGCTCCGCGCCCGGGTTAACGGCAAGAGAAATCAAGGCTTTGCGGGCGCCGACTTCGGCGAGTGCGGCGGCCACCGGAGCCGACACCCACGGCCGAAGAGCAATAGCCGATTGCGCGACGGCATCGGCGGTGGCGGCGCATTCGACGAGTTCCGCATCGGAAAGCAGCGGCGAACGGGCGAGCACGATCGCGGCAACATCGGAGCTGTCATTGGCAAGAGTGAGCACCATATAATGCGGCACATTGGCGGCGCTCGCGAAGCTCTCGGCAAGGGCGCGGCGAACGAGGGGCAAGGAATCGTCAAGCAGCCCGGTCAGGGTGAGCCTCGCTTCCTCGCGCTCCGGCTCCGGAAGATCGCCATAAAGAAAGGCGCGCGCGAGGGCGGCCGCACTTTCGGCCAGGTCCGAAGGAGAAGCAGTCCCCGCGCATAGCAAAAATTTTCGAACGGCCATGATTACGAATCCCGAATAGATATTCTCGAATCAGTTTCCCCCAACATGGTAAAAGAACACTTAAATGCGGGGCGGCCCGCCGCCGCCAGACCCGCCAATGCGTGGCAGAATCAGATGCACGATCACTTGCAACCCGGCCCTTTGCGTCACAAGCGCGGCGGCATTTTTTACGAGGATTTCGTCGTCGGAGCATTGACCGAGCACCGGCTGACAAAGACCGTCACGCAAATGGACAATATGCTGTTTTCCAACATGACGCTCAATCCGCAGCCGCTTCATATCGACGCTCATTTCTGCGCGAAGGAAACCGAATGGGGGCGGCCGTTGATCAATTCCCTCTTCACCCTTGGCCTCATGGTTGGGATTTCCGTCAACGATCTTACGCTCGGCACCACCATCGCCAATCTTGGGATGACCGAGGTGAAATTTCCGGCGCCCCTGTTCGAAGGCGACACCTTGCATGTCACGACCGAAGTTTTGAACAAGCGCTTATCGAAATCCCGTCCGGACGCCGGCATTGTCGAATTCCTCCACCGCGCCTTTCAGCAGGAGGGGAGGCTCGTCGCCGCGTGCCACCGCCAGGCGTATATAAAAAAGCGGAGCGCCTAAACCAATAAAGGTGTCTCATGCGCTCGCTGCTTTTCATTCCAGCAGACAGCGAAAAAAAACTCGCGAAAGGGTTTGCGAGCGGCGCCGATTGCCTCATTCTCGATCTTGAGGATTCGGTTGCCCCCGAAGCCAAGCAGAAGGCGCGGGAGCAGGCCTTCGCCTTCCTCGCCGATGCCGTGCCAGGGAGCCCGCGCCCGCGCCTTTACGTCCGCGTCAACGGGCTCACATCAGGCCTGACAGAGGCCGATCTCAGTGCCATTATGCGGGCGCCGCCCGACGGCGTCCTTCTGCCAAAATGCGTCAATGGCGCGGCGATCCAGCATCTTGGCGCGATGCTTGCCGTCAAGGAAGCGGAGCATGATCTCGCGAACGGCGCGACGCGAATCATCGCGATCGTCACCGAGACGGCGGCGTCGATTTTCAACATGGGCACTTATGCCGGCGCGAGCCAGCGCATTGAAGGCCTTACCTGGGGAGCGGAAGATCTCGCCACCTGTCTCGGCGCCGAAACGAATAGAGGCGCCGACGGCGGCTATAGTTTTCCTTATCTTTTGGCGCGCAGCCTAACCCTTTTCGCGGCGGCGTCCGCGGGAGCGCTGGCAATCGACGCCGTGCATCGGAAGTTTCGCGATTTGGAGGGATTGCGGCTCGAATGCGAGGTCGCCAAGCGCGACGGTTTTGCCGGCAAAATGGCGATCCACCCGGCGCAGATCGCGATCATCAACGAGATTTTCATGCCGTCTAGTGAATCGATTGCCAAGGCGCGTGCGATCGTCGCCGCTTTTGAGGCCGAGCCAAAGGCGGGTGTCATTGGACTCAATGGCGAGATGTTCGATCTGCCGAATCTTACGAACGCGCGGCGGCTTTTGGCGGGTTATCGGGAGACTTGAGAAGTTCCACGCGATTCATTTCATCCGGATTCTTGAGCGACTGCGGAGCCCAACCCCAAGGATACTTGGTTTTGGCGTAGATGAAGCATATAACATTGAGGTGATTCTTTATAAATTAGCTATAACTATATACATTTCGCTATTAGCTACAAGTTTGCAAACATAAGTTATACTTTTACAGTAAAAAAATAAATTGAAATAATCTTTTTAAGCCGAAATTGGCATTCGAATGGTGTAATCCGCGTCCAATCTTGTGTGGTCCGCCTCGGCGTTGCGTCCGGAAACGAGGCGGCAACCGCGCGAAGCGCGATCATGTGCGACTCCTATACGACAGGCAAACCATCACCATGAAAACAGCTCGTCTCGCAGTTCTTGGCGTTGCCCTCGCGGCCGGAATCGGCGCCGCGGTCCTAGCCAGTACCTCAAAACCCCCGGCAACAGCGGCGGCCCCGCCTCCCCCATCGACCGACGGCGTGCTGGTCGCGGCAAAGGAGTTGAGCTTCGGCGCCGCCGTCGACGCGAGCGACCTACGCTGGGACGACTGGCCTCAGGACCATATTCCGGAGGGCCTCGTCCGCAGAAGCGCCTCGCCTGGCGGCGTCGCGGAACTACAAGGTTCCATTGTCCGCTCCAATTTCGCCGTTGGCGAGCCATTGCGGCGGGACCGCCTGGTCAAGGGTCCTCATTCGGGCTTTCTCGCCGCGATTCTGTCAAAGGGCAGCCGCGCGGTGGCCATCAACATCGACACGCAAGGTTCAAGCGAGGCTGGCGGGTTTATCTTGCCAAACGACAGAGTCGACGTGATCCACATTTTTCAAGACGAGGGCGCCGCGCGCAACGGCGTTGCCAATTCCTTCATCAGCCAGACCATCCTGACCAATATCCGCGTTCTCGCGATCGGCCAGAATTTTCAGGAGAAAAATGGGGAGCGCGTCATCACGGGAGCCAATGCAACCTTGGAACTCACACCGTTTCAAGCCGAGGCGATCGTCCTGGCGCAGCGCGCCGGTCAGCTCTCGCTGATCCTGCGGAGCATGACTGATGCGAATGCGGCGGCCGAGCAGCCTCCTCAACCACAACAACGGACCGATGGCGGTCCGCAACGGCGTGGCAATACAATAAAGGGCGCATTGAACAAATCGCATCGTGCGAACGGGAAATTGATCCCGCATTCCGCCGGAAGAGCACGCATGGTTTTGGAAATCCGCAAATGAAGCGCCTAATTCCATCCCTGGCCGCGGGAATAATGGCAAGCTTCTTCGTCATGGCGGGCATTTGCGCGGTTCACGCCCAAGAAAAAGCCGAGCCTCGGTTTAACGGCGCGGTCACGCCGAGGCGGATCGCGATGGAGGTCGGCATGTCGCGCATTATCGAACTGCCTCAGGACGCCGCGGAAATCTTCGTCGCCAAC
>DATARJ010000175.1:0-5690 GCA_036264205.1 Methylocella sp. | reverse complement strand
GATGACGGCCGTCTCCGTTTGAAATTTGTGGGGCCCGAGGACCGCTTAACCAAAAAGCATAATATGCAAGGGAAAACCCCGGCCCCAGAGCAAAATCCTTTCGTCTCACGCAAGCCCGAACCCGCCCGCCGCAATATCGGTGACCGTGGTGACGAAAGCGCCCGACGACACCGCCGAGTCTATGTCGAAGCGATGCAGCAATAATGACGTGCCCCGCTCAAGCGTTTCCCGGCCAGCGCAGCCGCCATGTTTTTAAACCAGAGCGCGGGTTCACGCCTTCCGCGGTCTTGGCAAATCCTTCGCGCGCGTAAAACGCTAGCGCGCGCGCATTGTCCTGATTAACATCGAGAACGAGACCGTTTGGCGAAAGCCGGCGTGCCTCGTTAAGGAGGAGCTTTGCCGCGCCCGTTCCTTTCGCCTCGGGCGCGACGGCGAACTGGTCGAGATAGGCCTTTGCCGGATCGAAGGTCACGAACCCGAGGAGCCGGTTTAAGCCGTCAAGAGCGCAGATTGTGATCGCTCCGTCCGCTTCCAGCGCCCGCAGATGGTCGAGAAACCACGGCCGCCGCGCCTCAAAATCGATGTCCGGCATGGCCTCCTGCCAGCTCGCCATCCAAAGATCAGCAACGCTCGCGCAATCGGCATCGGCTCGAGCCCGCAGGCGCAACCCCGCAATTTGTGAAGAGCGCCGCGCCAAGTTAGTTAGACTAAGGGGTGTCATGAAGATGTATGGACCGGAGAGATTTTCGCGGCATTGGCCGGGAGGCGCAAGTAAGCGGTCAACCCGGCGCACCCGGAACAATAGCACCAACCGCATCCCCTGAACAGAGGGAGCGGGAAACCGGACGCTATGGTAATTCAGTCACTTTCTTCTCGACGCGCGGCGCGGACACAGCGCGAAAACGCGGGCACGACGGAGGACGCGCGAACGTTTGGACCTTTCACCAATTGATGAATGTCATTGAAGGCAGGAGGTGGCCTATTGTCAAAATGGCTGGAAAAGAGCCCGCCAATGTCGTATCCTCGGCCATAGCGAGACAAGCTGGCGCGGATAAAGGCGGTGGGCGGGCTGCGACCGAAATCCTTATTGGGGCGCTGCCCCAGGTAGTGGCTAAGCCTGTCGTGATTCTGAATGGTGTTATTGGCGTAGAGACGCGTACATGAGTCCCGTAGCGTTTGAAGATTTCGCAAAATATTTAGCGAACAAAAATTATCTCCTTTCGGACACGGAATTTGGCTCCGCATCCTCTAGCGCGTCCACCGCGGAACGATCTCTTCGCAAACTTTGGGAGTCGACCGAGCTCACCGCAAATGGATTTGCCGATGAAGTCGCCCAGTTTTATGGCCTGAAGCGGCTCACCTTGCCCGAGCTCGTTGCCGCGCCGGCTTTGACCGGACGCTTTTCGCCGCGCTTCTTGCGCGACACCGCGGTCTTCCCCTTCGAAATGCCGAAAGGTCACTACAAGCTTGCCGTCGCCGACCCGAGCGACGCCGCCGCTGTCCGGGCCGCCGAAATCGTCCTTGGCGCATCGGTTTTGGTCGAGATCGCCTCCTTCGAGGATATCGCGACGGTTCTCGGCGAGCAGCTTGGCAGCGAGGAATCAGCGGCCGGGGACAGTGCGGCCGCGGGCGCCGGCGCCGAGGACGACATTGAAAGTCTACGTGATCTGGCGAGCGGCGCCCCGGTCGTGCGCGCGGTCAACGACTTGCTCGAAAAGGCCCTGGAGCTTCGGGCCAGCGATATTCACATCGAACCTTTCCGGAACGGCCTCGTGGTGCGCATGCGGGTCGATGGTTTGCTCCGCGCCGTGGCCGCGCCGGCCAATGCCTTGCCGCAAGCCCTGATCTCCCGGATCAAGATCCTGGCCGGCCTCAACATCGCCGAACGCCGCCTGCCGCAAGATGGCGCGGCAAGGCAGAAGGTCGCACGCTCGGAAATCGATATTCGCGTCGCCACGATGCCGGCCCAGCACGGCGAATCGGCTGTCATCCGCCTATTGCCGCGCGATCGTGGTTTGCTCGATGTCGCGAAACTCGGTTTGTCGATCGCCGATGAGAGAATCGTGCGTCGGCTGCTTTCGCTTCCGCATGGCTTGATCGTCGTGACGGGACCGACCGGCAGCGGCAAGACGACGACCCTTGCGACCATGCTTTCGATGCTCAACGACCCGTCGCGCAAGATTCTCACGATCGAGGATCCGGTCGAATATGAGATCCAGGGCGTGAATCAATCGCAGGTGAAACCCTCGATCGGACTTACTTTTGCCACGGCAATGCGCGCGTTCGTCCGGCAAGATCCAGATGTCATCATGGTGGGCGAGGTGCGCGATGCCGAGACCGCGAACATCGCCGTGCATGCCGCGCTCACCGGCCATCTCGTACTGACCACGCTGCACACGGAAAATGCCGCGGCGGCGGTTCCGCGCCTGCTCGATCTTGGCGTCGAGGGTTTCTTGCTCAAATCGACGTTGCGGGCGGTGATCGCGCAACGGCTGGTGCGCATCCTTTGCGACCGGTGCAAGCGTAAACGCATTCTCACGTCGGGCGATCTTGCCTCCGATCCCCGTTTTGAGGCGCTTGGCCTGCGGTCCGGCGATTGCGTTTATCAACCGGCCGGCTGCGAGCGCTGCGGCGGCGCTGGCTATCGCGGCCGCAATGGGGTTTTCGAAGCGCTTGAATTGAGGGACGAGGTCTACGATCTTGTCGGACCGCACGCGGATGCGCGCGCGATCGATCTCGCCGCAAGGCGCTCCGGTATGACGACCATGGTCGAGGACGCTGTCGCGAAATGCCGCGCCGGCGTCACCTCCGCCGCCGAAGTTCTTCGCGTCACGACCGTGCGCTGAGCCATGTCGAGTTTCCGCTACCGGGCCCTGACCCCTAATGGAGAAGTGGTGAGCGGGTCGATCGCGGCTTCCACGGCCGCCGAGGTCGCCGAGCGGGTCGAATATCTCGGGCTCATTCCGATCGAAACCGTCCGCGACGATGGCGCCAGGCCCGGCACGCGCTGGGACTTCAATATCCTGTCGCGTCCGCGTCCCGAGGACGTGACGATTTTCACTGGCGATCTTGCGCTTCTTTTGCAAACCGGCGCCCGCATCAATGAAGCCCTCGAATTATTGTCGGACGATTCGGACATCGGCCGATTGCGGCCGACGGTTGCCAAGATCACCGCGGCCATTCTCGCAGGCGAAAGTTTCGCCGATGCGCTGGCCCACCATCCAGCTTTATTTTCACCGATGTATGTCGTCCTCGCGCGAGTGGGCGAGGCCTCCGGCACGCTGGTCACTATTTTGGAGGTGCTCGGTGCCGAGCGGGTCCGGGCCGAGGCGCTGCGCCGGCGCTTCGGCGACGCCTTGCGATATCCCGCCTTTGTCTTGGCCGCGGCAAGCGCCGTGCTTCTCTTTTTCCTGACTTTCGTGCTGCCGCAATTTGGCGCGATACTGCGCGACTTCAATGCCAAACTCGACCCGATCGTGCTCGGCTTCCTTGCGCTTTCGGATTTCTTGCGGGCGCACACCGCGGCGCTCGCGGCGACGATCGCCGTCGTTATCGGCGGCGGCTGGTTTTTCTTGCGCCGTCCCAAGGTGCGGGGTACGATCATGGAAGCGCTCGCGCATTTGCCTTTCATCAGCCGGGTTTTGGATTTTCATCGAACCTCCATCTTCTGCCGCAACCTCGGTGTCCTCCTCGCGAGCGGGGTCCCGCTGACAGCGACGCTGCGAATCCTCGCCGATTTGATGGCAACGACGGGACGCTCCGCCGCCTGGGGCAAGACTGTCGATCTCGTCCGCCACGGCGGCAAGCTTTCCGACGCGCTCGCCAAGACGGGAGTGATTCCGCCGATGGCCATTCGGACCTTGCGGCTCGGCGAAGAGTCGGGTCAACTGCCCGTGCTCGCGCAACGCATCGCGGAGTTTTATGAAGCCAAGCTACAACGCAGCCTCGATCGGCTGGTCGGGATCGCGGGCCCCCTGGCGATCGTCTGCATCAGCCTCATTGTCGGCGGCCTGATCGTTTCAGTCATGACCGCTCTTATGTCAGTCAGCCAAGTCGTCGGATGAAGAAGGATTGATCACGATGAATCTTTTTAGCATGTGGCCGCGCGGATTCCGGCGGCCGGAACGAAGCTCGGAACGCGGTTCGCGTGAAGCTGGAAATGCCGGCACGTCCGGCACCGGGCATGAAGACGGCTTTACCTTAATCGAAATCCTGGTCGTGATCACGATCATCGGCCTGCTCATGAGCCTTGTCGGCCCACGAGTCCTCAATTACCTCAGCGAGTCCAAGGTGAAGGCCGCGACGATCCAGATCCAAAGCTTCGCGAGTTCGCTCGATCTTTTCTATCTCGATCTCGGACACTATCCTTCGACCTCCGAAGGCCTTACCGCCTTGGTGCAACGCCCGGCGGGCGAAACCGGATGGAACGGTCCTTATTTGGCGAAGGGCTTCGTTCCCAACGATCCTTGGGGTCATCCCTATGGCTACCGTTCGCCCAGCGAACATGGCCCGTACGAGATCGTCTCCCTCGGGTCGTCCGGCAAGGAAGGCGGGACCGGCACGGCGGTCGCCATCAAGAGCTGGGAGCGACGATGAAGCTGCGCTGGGGCGAGGCCGGTTTTACATTGCTCGAAACGATTTGCGTCCTCGCCATCGTAGCAATGCTCGCGGCCATTGCCCTGCCGGCGTTCCCGCGGGGAACCTCGCGGACAATGCTCGAAGCCTACGCGGTGGAGACGGCGGCCTTGCTCAAGGCCGATCGCAACGCCGCCATCCGGCGCGGGGTTGCCGTCGCAACGGACCTTAGCGCGATATCCCGGACGATCCGTTCCGGCGCAAGCGGGCGATTGGTGCAATTGCCCCAAGATGTCGGGTTTAACGCAATCCTTGCGAGCCAATGCGACCGGCGCGCCGCCGGAATGGCAATCCAGTTCCTTCCGTCTGGAATGTCCTGCGGCGGCACGATTTTCCTCTCGCGGCTCGGGACAACCCTCGAAGTCCGCGTCGCTTGGCTGACCGGGGCGGTCGAAATTGTTCCCAGCGATGCCTTTTGAACGCCCCGGTGAGGAGCTAGACGCCAGCGGGGGGTTCACCCTCATCGAGGCCCTGGTTGCGCTCGCCGTCGCGGCCGTCTCGTTGGCTGCCATCGGGTTGCTCGTGGCGGGCAATATTCGCGGTTCGAGCCGAATCGAGCAGCATCTCGGGCTCGTCGAAACGCTGCGAGCGGTCGAGACCGGCCTTCCCGATCGCACGAGCCTTTCGGCCGGAACTCTCTCCGGCGAAATGCACGGCCAAGCTTGGTCAGTCGATATCGCGCCTTTTCCGGGCGATTTCGTGAACCCCCGCACGGCCCAATTCTGGACACCTCAAACAATTGTCATCACGGTGCAATCGCCGTCCGGTGCGGTGCTTCAACTCGAGACCATACGGCTTGGCAGGAGGACCGGCTAGCGATGAAAAACCCGCACATTTCCGCCCGCCGCCTCGCCGGGTCCGGGGTGGGCGGGTTTACCCTTCTCGAAGCCCTTGTCGCGGTCGCGCTGATGGGCGTGCTCCTCGCGACACTTGCGGCGGTCACGGCGCAGTGGATGCCAAACTGGAAGGCGGGCTTTGACCGCGTGGAAAGGGTCGATCTGCTCGGTCTCGGTCTAGACCGGATTGTCGCCGATCTTGCCGCGGCCGAATTCGTG
>DATARJ010000156.1:0-2767 GCA_036264205.1 Methylocella sp. | reverse complement strand
GCAAGCGCCAGCAGCGTTGCGGCGACCTCGCCCTTGGCGACTTTGGCGAGGCGCGTCTCGACATTGCCGCGCAACAGCGCGATCCGCACATCCGGCCGCAGCCGCCTGACCATGGCGCCCCGCCGCAGCGATGCGGTGCCGACAACGCTTCCCGGCGAAAGTTTTAGCGGATGCGGCGCGTGCGGAGAAATCCACGCGTCGCGTGCGTCTTCGCGGGGAAGATAACCGGCAATCTCTATTCCCGCCGGTATGAATGTCGGCAAGTCCTTCGCCGAATGCACCGCCATTTCAATATTGCCCTGAGCCAAGGCAAGGTCGAGCTCCTTGGTAAAAAGCCCCTTCCCGCCGGCTTCGCTCAGCGGCAAGTTGAGAATCGTGTCGCCGCTGGTTTTGATCGCGACGATCTCGATGGCGTCCGCATCGAGGCCATGCTCCCCAATGAGGCGATCTTGCAACTCACGCGCTTGGGCAAGCGCCAAGGGGCTGCCCCGCGTCCCAAGTCTGAAGTGAAGAGCTTTGCTGGGTCGCATTGCGGACGAAGGCATCGCCGCATTTCCTTATTGGTTCGGATGGCTCTATAGGTTGAAGATTAATGCGGCTGGCAGCGAATGCCAAATTTTGCCCGCCGGCGATCCGACCAAAAGACTTTGAAAGACAGCCATGCGCGTTCTCGGCATTGAAACAACCTGCGACGAAACCGCTGCCGCCGTCGTCCAGACGCAGCCAGGCGGATCGGGCGAAATTCTATCGAACGAGATCATGAGCCAGATCGCCGAGCACGCGGCCTTCGGGGGTGTGGTGCCGGAGATTGCCGCCCGGGCTCATATCGAGACGATTGACCGGCTTGTGCAGCGCGCGCTCGACCGCGCCGGGACCGAATTGGCGGACCTCGACGGGATCGCGGCGGCGGCGGGCCCGGGTCTCATCGGCGGCATCATCGTGGGGCTGACCACGGCGAAAGCCTTGGCCTTGGCGAGCCGCAAGCCTTTCATCGCGATAAACCACCTCGAAGCACATGCCTTGACGGCGCGGCTGACCGACGAACTCGCGTTTCCTTATTTGCTGCTCTTGGTCTCCGGCGGTCACACCCAATTGGTCGCGGTGAAAGGGGTGGGGGATTATCTCCGGCTCGGTTCGACGGTGGACGACGCGGCGGGCGAAGCCTTCGACAAGGTCGGCAAGATGCTGGGGCTTCCCTATCCCGGCGGTCCACAGGTCGAAAAGCGAGCGGCGGACGGCAATGCCACGCGGTTCGATCTGCCGCGCCCCATGCTCGGCCGGCCGCAACCGGACTTTTCCTTTTCCGGTCTCAAAACCGCTGTCCGGCTGGAAGTGGAACGCGCCGGCCCTTTGACCGCCGCCGATGTGGCCGATGTCTGCGCCTCTTTCCAAGCCGCGGTGGTCGATACGATCATCGACCGCTGCCGCGTGGCCTTGCGTCTTTTCCGCGAAACCGTCGGCCAGCCCAACGCCATGGTCGTGGCGGGCGGGGTCGCCGCCAATGGCGCCATTCGCCGGGCGCTGATGCGGTTTTGCGGCGAGGCTGGGTTGCGGCTTGTCCTGCCGCCAGTGTCTCTTTGCACCGATAACGGCGCGATGATCGCCTGGGCGGGGATCGAGCGGCTGTCGCTCGGCCTCGTCGACGACATGACCTTTGCGGCAAAGCCGCGCTGGCCTCTCGACGCCAATGCGGAAGCCGCGCATCATGGCAAGGCGTGATGTGCCGGTTGCCGGGCTACCGGGCGAGTTCCTTAAGGCCGTGAAGGATCAGTTCGGCGGCGGGCGCGCCCTCGCCAAGCGCCGCCACCGAGGCCGCCACCGCCGCCGCCGCCTGCGGCCGCCCATAGCCGAGATGGACCAACGCCGAGAGGGCGTCTTGCGCCGCGGCGGGCGGGCCGCCATCGAGTCCGGCACGCGCGGCGGCTACGTTCACCGCGCCGGAAGCGGCGGCCCTGTCCTTTAATTCCGTCACGATTCGCGCCGCGAGCTTCGGACCGACCCCAGGCGCCCGAGCGATCGCCGCTTTGTCCTGGCAAGCAATCGCGGAAGCAAGCTCGGCAACATCGAGAACGGTTTGAATCCCGAGAGCCACCTTGGCGCCTACACCTTGCACCGACTGGAGCAAGCGAAACCACTCGCGTTCGGTCTCCGAGGCGAAGCCGAACAGCTTTATTGAATCCTCGCGCATATGCGTTTCGATCGCGAGCGTCGCCGCATCGCCGGGCCGCGGCAGCTTTTGCAGCGTCCGCCCGGAGCAATGCACGATGTAGCCGACGCCCTGCACGTCGAGAATCACGAAATCCTCGCCATGGGAATCGACAATGCCTTTGAGTTTGCCGATCATGTCGACCGAATGCTTTATTTTGCGGGACGCCGCGGCGATGGCGAGCGGTTGGCGGTCAACCAACACTTATCAAATGACCTTTTCATCCCGGTTTGTGTTTGTCGCTAAGGTCCGGCGGCGGATTTGGGATTGCGCGCCCAAAGCCGGACCCGCGCATGGGTAATCGCCACGGCGAGAGCGTCGGCCGCGTCCGCGCCTTGCGCATCGCTTCCGGGCAAAAGGGTTTTCACCATCATCGCAATCTGCGCCTTTTCGGCATGGCCGGTGCCGGTCACGGTCTTCTTGATGAGATTGGCGGCATATTCCGCGACGGGAAGGCCCGCGAGCGCCGGAACTACGAGCGCTATTCCGCGCGCTTGCCCGAGTTTTAGGGCCGATTGCGGATCGCGATTGACAAAGGTTTCCTCGACCGCCGCCTCGATC
>DATARJ010000149.1:0-4403 GCA_036264205.1 Methylocella sp. | reverse complement strand
TCCCTTGGGACAGTTCCCGGTTCAAAAGCGCCCGTCGCGCGGCAACGCGCTTTATGCGGCGGTCGCCATCGGAGGCCTGGCGTTGCTTGCTGTTCCTGCCGCGTTTTTGCCGGAGCTAATGAGGTCGCCGGGTGCGGCGCTTTATGCCGCAAACGGACTCCCGCCTCCCAGCATGGCGCCCCACGAAACTCCAGCCGGGGCACCCAAGAACGCGCCCCCGCCGCAACGTATCGCGAAGGTCGCGAGCGCCTCGGTACCTGCTCAGAAAGCCGCTTTGGGGGCGCAGCCGGTCGAGCAGCCGACCAGCGTGAAAATCATTCGTGGCGCTGCCGCCACTGGGCCCGAGGCTCTGTTCATCGACGTGGCGAAGGCGCTGAACACGGGTCTTCCGGCGGCGCCCGACCCGCGGCTTCTCGAACAAACGCCGCATGGCCCAATCCCGCGCATTGGGGCCGACGGCGCGCGGCCGTCCGAGGTTTATGCCCGCCCCGCCGTATTCACTGGCGGATTGACACAAGGCTCGCCGCGCATTGCTTTGCTGGTTGGCGGCATGGGCCTTGCTCCGCGCGCAACGGAATCGGCGATCGCAAGTTTGCCGGGCGCCGTCACGCTCGGCTTCGCGCCCTATGGAACCGATCTTGCGCACGAAACGGCGCGCGCGCGTGAGGCGGGCCACGAGGTCGTCTTGCAAATTCCGATGGAGCCCTTCGATTTTCCGCGCAACAATCCCGGCCCGCACACGCTTCTCGCAAGCGCTGGGAAGGCCGCGAATATCGACAATCTTACCTGGCTGATGAGCCGGTTCACTGGCTATGCGGGAGTCGCGAATTTTCTCGGGGGCAAGCTTACGGTGGACGCAAAGGCTTTGACGCCGGTCTTGCACGAGATTGCCGCGCGCGGCTTATTTTATCTCGATGACGGGACGTCCTCGCAGAGCCTCGCCATGGCGCTCGCGTCCGGTCAGGTTCTTGCGGCCGCGCGCGCTGACATTGTCCTCGATTCGACGGCCGAGCCCGAGGCAATCGAAGCGGCCCTCGCGCGGCTCGAAGCAATCGCCCGCGATAAGGGCGTGGCGATCGGGGTCGCGAGCGCGCTTCCGCCCTCGATCGCAATCATTGGCAGCTTTGCCCACGCGCTGGAGGCGCGAGGCATTGCGCTCATTCCCTTAAGCGCGGCCATGCCAAGCCAGCAACCTGGCTTGGCGATTGGATTGTCGACCGTGAGGTAAGGCGGCAATGGACTCTCTATATTACCGCCCGTGCGTCGGAATCATGCTCTTCAATCGCTCTGGGCTCGTCTTCGTCGGGCGCCGCCGCACCAAGAAGGTACCCGGCCACCTGCGCCAGGGGCACGAATGGCAAATGCCGCAGGGTGGGATCGACGTGGGCGAAGCGCCTTATCAGGCCGCCGTGCGCGAGCTGCGCGAGGAAACCAACATATCTTCCACGACCTTTCTGGCGGAGTCGCCGGAATGGTACAGCTACGATCTGCCGGATGGAGTTTTAAAGAAATCCTCCAAGGGCCGGTTTCACGGGCAGCGGCAAAAATGGTTCGCGCTGCGTTTCGACGGCGACGAAAATGAAATCGACATCGACACGCCCGCCGGCGGACAGCGGCCGGAATTCGACGCGTGGCGATGGGAGTCGATCGGCCGTCTCGCCGCACTGATCGTTCCGTTCAAGCGGCCGGTTTATGAAAAGGTGGTCGAAACATTCGGCCATCTCGCCGAGCCATTTTGCGCAACAGACTTTTAAACGCAAGGGCGAGACGAGGTCGCCGAGATCTGCGCCAGACGACTCCAAGAGGGCATCGTCAAGTTGCGCCGAGACCTTCGACAAGGCCCGGCATTTCCCATGAATTTACCGATCAGCGTCTTGCGCCGCATCGCCGCGAGACGCGCTATTCCATCGCCGCCGCCTTCAGAATGCAGACCATTGTCGCCGAGGCCGGTTTTTGCGACACGTTTCGGATCGTATGCGGACGATCGCAGCGATAGCGCAATGTCTCGCCGGCCTTGGCCCGCTCGGTCGCGCCGCCCACTTCGACCTCTAGCTCCCCTTCCCTCACCGACAGGCTTTCCACGGAGCCGCGCTGATGTGCCTCAGATTCCAGCACGCCGCCGGGATCGGCCGAGAAATCATACCATTGCAGCCATTCGACCGTCTTAATCCAGCCGATGATGGCGAGCCTCCACTTGCCATCATCGGAAACCAGGATCGGGGTAACGCCGCGCGAGGATTTCTCCAGAAAGGGCTCTTCGTCGGCCGCCCGCAGCACCCGCTCGATGGAGACATCGAGCGCCTGCGAGAGGCGCCAGATCGTGGCGAGTGTCGGATTGGTCTCGTTCCGCTCGATCTGGCTGATGATCGATTTCGCGACGCCAGATTGCCCGGACAGTTCCGACAGCGAAAGATTATAGGCCTTACGCAGCCGCTGTATTGTCTTGCCAAGCTGGTTCGACAAGGCGGCCGCGCCGGTATCCAGCGTCTTGGCCTTGTCACGCCCTTCGACACCCATGGATCCGGCTCGCCGATTTGAGGTTGGGTAAATTTGCCTAGACCGCGATCGCTTCAAGCTGAACCGCTCGCGGTCCCTATCTCTTGTTTTGTCGCATGATCTTATCTGAAATGTCTTCAACTTTCCGGATACCCCAAAAATAGCGAACAATTGTCACGCTTTGCGGCCAAGCCTATGCTGATCTGTCATTCGAATGCCATACGAATCTGCTTTCGCTTGGAGCAGGTTTAAGAAGGTAACTCAGATTATGCCGGCAAGCCAAGAGGGGGATGAACTTGAGCCTACCTTTTACCGCACCCTCTTCCTTTCCGATGTCCACCTCGGCACGCGCGGCTGCCAGGCCGAGCTTTTGCTGGATTTCCTGAAATATAACGACGCCGCGACGATCTATCTCGTCGGCGACATGATCGACGGATGGCAGCTGAAAAACCGGTGGTACTGGCCGCAGGCGCACAACGATGTCGTGCAAAAGCTGCTGCGCAAGGTGCGCAAGGGTGTCCGCGTGATTTATGTGCCGGGCAATCATGACGAGTTCGCGCGCGACTATATCGGGTCGGTTTTCGGCGGCGTCGAAGTCGTCGATCATACACATCACATGACGGCCGATAAAAAGCGTCTACTAGTTATCCATGGTGACCAGTTCGACATCGTGGTGAAGCACGCACGCTGGGTCGCCTTTCTCGGCGATTGGGCCTATCAAGTCGCGTTGTGGTCGAATCGCTGGTTCAACAAAATCCGCCGTAAGCTCGGGTTTACCTACTGGTCGCTCTCAGCATGGGTCAAGCTCAAGGTCAAGAACGCAGTGAACTTCATTGGCGCCTTCGAGGTTGCCTTGGCCGAAGCGGCAAGGCGACACAATGCCGACGGCGTCGTTTGCGGCCATATCCATCACGCCGTGATCCGCGACATCGGCGGCATCACTTATGTCAACACCGGCGACTTCGTCGAGTCCTGTACCGTCGTTGCCGAGCATGACGACGGAAGGCTCGAGATTTTGTGCTGGCAGATGACCGCCGAAGAGCAGCGCCTCGCGGCACACGCCGCCAATGCCGGAACTAAAACCGCCGCGAGGGCGGCGGCGTGATGCGAATCCTGGTCGCGACGGATGCTTGGAAGCCACAAGTCAATGGCGTGGTTCGCTCGCTCGAATCCGTGGCCCGCGCGCTGCGCGAGTTCGACGCCGAAATCGAGTTTTTGACGCCGCAGGGTTTCGCGACGGTTCCGTTGCCGACCTACGCCGAAATCCGGCTCGCGCTGGCGAGCTGCGGGGCGGTGTCGAAACGCCTGGAGGGAGCCGCGATCGACCACGTCCACATCGCGACCGAAGGCCCGGTGGGCTTTGCCGCGCGCCGCTATTGCTTGCGCGCGATGCGCCTTTTCACCACGAGCTACCACACAAGGTTTCCGGAATACGTCGCCGCTCGCACCAGGATACCGGAGGCAGTCACCTATGCCCTGTTGCGCCGCTTTCACAATGCCGGCGCGGGCGTGATGGTATCCACCGCATCGATTGCCGAAGATCTCCGCAAGCGTGGGTTTCAACGTTTGATGCGTTGGTCGCGCGGCGTCGATCACAGCCAGTTCAGCCCGGCCAAGGCGGCGGCGATAAATTTGCCGCGGCCGGTCTTTCTTTATGCCGGACGGCTCGCGCCGGAAAAGAATGTCGAGGAATTTCTGGCGCTCGATTTGCCGGGCTCGAAACTGGTCGTCGGCGATGGCCCCTCGCGCCGCGCATTGGAGGCAAGCTATCCGCAAGCGCATTTCGTTGGCACGCAGGGAAGCGACGCGCTCGCCGTTCATTATGCCTCGGCGGACGTTTTGGTATTTCCGAGCCGCACCGATACGTTCGGCATGGTCCTGCTCGAAGCGCTCGCCTGCGGGCTGCC
>DATARJ010000144.1:0-3348 GCA_036264205.1 Methylocella sp. | reverse complement strand
CTCGGCGCTTGTTTCATCTGCACCGAAGGCCTGGTGTTCATCGAACAGCCGGAACCCGCCCGTGCGGCGGTGAAAGAGGCCATCGCACGCATCGCAAACAGCGGCGAGGCCGCACCATTCGCGCTGGCCGCGCTGCATGTGATGACAACGCTCACTGGCTCGGTCTTGCTTGCGCTCGCCGTGGCATATGGCGAGCTGACACCCGCTGAGGCCTGGATTGCCGCACATGTCGATGAGGACTTTGAAATGCGGGCCTGGGGCGAGGACGCGGAAGCCCTCCAGCGCCGGGCGCGGCAATGGCGCGAGATGGAGGCGGCCGCACACCTGTTTCACGCCGTCCAAGGCGCTGAGGAATGAAAAATAACGCGCTTTTCGCGAAGTGACGGTAGGGCATTCCCAAGCATGGGCGAAGCGATCGGCAAACAGGGAGATGGCCAGTGAAACCCAGTCTCGAACGTCTTGCCGAGCGCCGCGCGCGGGCCCTCAAGGGCGGCGGCGAAAAGCGGATCCTCGCACAACACGGGCGCGGAAAACTCACCGCGCGGGAGCGGATCGAGCTTCTGACCGACGAGGGTTCGTTCGAGGAATCGGGGATGTTCGTCGAGCATCGCGCGACGGATTTTGGAATGGATCAGCGCCACGCGCCGGGCGATGGCGTTATCACGGGTTCCGGCGCCATCAACGGCCGCGCGGTCTTCGTCTATGCCAAGGATTTTACGGTTTTTGGGGGTTCGCTTTCCGAGGCGCACGCGCAAAAGATCGCCAAGCTGCAAGACATGGCACTCACCAGTCGGGCGCCGCTCATCGGGCTTTTCGATTCGGGCGGCGCCCGCATCCAGGAAGGGGTCGCCGCGCTCGCGGGCTACGGCGAGGTTTTCCAGCGCAACGTCCTGGCGTCCGGGGTGATCCCTCAGATTTCCCTCATTATGGGCCCCTGCGCGGGCGGTGACGTCTATTCTCCGGCGCTCACCGACTTCATCTTTATGATCAAGGACACGAGCTATATGTTCGTGACCGGCCCCGAAGTGGTGCGGGCGGTGACCAACGAGACGGTGAGCGCGGAAGATCTCGGCGGAGCATCCGTGCATACGGTCAAAAGCGCGGTGGCCGACGGCGACTATGAAAACGACGTCGAGGCTTTGCTGCAAATGCGGCGGTTTGTCGACTTCCTGCCATTGTCGAACACGAGCGGCGTTCCCGAATGGCCGAGCTTTGATGACCCCGCACGCTGCGAGGCCTCGCTTGATTCGCTCGCGCCGGAGGATTCGGCAAAGCCCTATGACATCAAGGAACTCATCGCCAAGACCGTGGACGAGGGCGATTTTTTCGAAATCCAGGAAGCTTTTGCGCGCAATATCGTGACGGGTTTTGGCCGCATCGAAGGGCGCACGATAGGCTTTGTCGCCAACCAGCCCATGGTGCTCGCCGGCACGCTCGACTCGGACGCCTCGCGCAAGGCCGCCCGCTTCGTGCGCTTCTGCGATTGTTTCAATATTCCGATCGTGACTTTTGTCGATGTGCCGGGTTTTCTTCCAGGCATTGCGCAGGAATATGGCGGCCTCATCAAGCATGGTGCAAAACTGCTCTTTGCCTATGGCGAGGCGACGGTGCCGAAGGTGACCGTTATTACGCGAAAAGCGTTTGGCGGCGCCTATGACGTGATGGCTTCGAAACATCTGCGCGGCGACGTGAATTACGCCTGGCCCGGCGCCGAAATCGCGGTCATGGGCGCCAAGGGCGCGGTCGAGATCATCTTCCGCTCCGGCACAGGCGATGCGGAAAAAATCGCCGCGCGCACCCGCGAATACGAGGAGCGGTTTCTATCGCCTTTTGTCGCGGCGGAGCGCGGCTATATCGACGACATCATCATGCCGCGCGAAACGAGAAAGCGCGTCGCCCGCGCGCTCGCGATGCTGCGCAACAAGGACCTCAAGAATCCGTGGAAAAAGCACGGCAATATTCCGCTGTGATCGTCGCGTGGGATTTTGCACGATATAAGTTTTTCTCGGTACGATCGCACAAATGCTTGCGCCTGAGAGGCCGATCGCCTAAGCGAACACCTTAGCCGCACGGGACAGTTTCATGAATGGAGCAGGATCCTCTCCATAACGTCATCACATTGCATCACGACAAGGTTTTGATTGTCGATTTCGGATCGCAGGTGACGCAATTGATCGCGCGCCGCGTCCGCGAGGCGTGCGTCTATTGCGAAATCGCGCCGGTCCAGAATGCCGAAAAGGCGTTCGCGGAGCTGGCGCCGAAAGCGGTGATTCTTTCGGGCGGCCCAGCCTCGGTCCACGACGAAGGCGCGCCGCTCGTGCCGGACGCAATCCTGGCCGCCGGGGTACCAATCCTCGGCATTTGCTATGGCCAGCAAGCGATGGCGGCGCAATTGGGCGGCAAGGTCGCGGCCGGGCACAAACGCGAATTTGGCCGCGCCGAGGTCGAGGTTTTACAACAAACCGAGTTGTTCGATGGGGTGTGGGAACAAGGCAAGCGCTATCCAGTTTGGATGAGCCATGGCGACGCGGTCACCGCATTACCGCCGGGGTTTTCCCGCATTGCCGCCTCGGAGAACGCGCCGTTGGCGGCGATCGCCGATGAAACGCGCGGCCTCTATGGCGTGCAGTTTCATCTCGAAGTCGCCCACACGCCGGACGGCGCAAAACTGCTTGCGAATTTCGTCCACAAGGTCGCGGGGCTGCGCGCCGATTGGACGATGGGCGCCTTCCGGGCCGAGGCGATTGCCGCGATCCGCGCGCAGGCAGGCGAAGGCCGGGTTTTGTGCGGCCTCTCGGGCGGTGTCGATTCGGCGGTCGCCGCGCTCTTGATCCACGAAGCAATCGGCGACCGCCTGACTTGCGTTTTTGTCGACCACGGCCTGCTGCGCCTCGGCGAAGCGCAAGAGGTCGTGCGTTTGTTTCGCGGCCATTACAATATTCCGCTCGTCCATGTCGAAGCGGGGGAACTATTTTTGGGCGCGTTGACTGGGATCAAGGACCCAGAAGAAAAACGCAAGATCATAGGGCGCCTGTTCATCGCGACATTCGAGCGCGAGGCCAAAAGACTTGCCGCCGACGGCCGCGGATTGCCGGAATTTTTGGGGCAGGGCACGCTCTATCCAGATGTGATCGAGAGCGTCCCGGCGAGTGGCGGGCCTTCGGTCACGATAAAATCGCATCATAATGTCGGCGGGCTGCCCGAGCGCATGAACATGAAACTCATCGAACCCCTGCGCGAATTGTTTAAGGACGAGGTGCGGGCGCTTGGCCGCGAATTGGGCCTGCCCAAAAATTTTGTCAATCGGCATCCGTTTCCAGGGCCGGGGCTCGCCGTTCGCTGCCCCGG
>DATARJ010000090.1:0-4372 GCA_036264205.1 Methylocella sp. | reverse complement strand
CAACAATTTGGTGCCCAGGAGAGGACTCGAACCTCCACGGCATTCACCACTGGTACCTGAAACCAGCGCGTCTACCAATTCCGCCACCTGGGCTTTGGTCCCTGATACGGGCCGGTCCTCGGTTTTGTCAATACAAAGCGGCGACTGGCCCGCGTGCCCGGCCTCTTTACAAACCAAGACCCGCACGGCGACATTAAGAGCCAAGGTGCTTTCGCGATTCCATTGCGTGCGAAAGCGCTCTAAGACGACGCGGGCATTTAATCCTTGCACCCGGGGACCTGCAACATGGCGGAGGAGTTCGTAAAGACAGACCGGCTTGTGACGGTGTTCGGCGGTTCGGGTTTTGTTGGGCGCCATGTGGTGCGCGCCTTGGCGCGGCGAGGCTGGCGGGTCAGGGTCGCTGTACGCCGCCCGGATCTCGCATTTCATCTGCAGCCGCTTGGCGATGTCGGCCAAATCCATGCCGTGCAGGCAAATGTGCGCCATCCCCAGTCAATCGTCCATGCGTTGCGGGATGCGCAAGCGGCAATCAATCTGGTTGGCATATTGCGTGAGTCGGGCGCGCAACGTTTCGACGCGATTCACCACCTCGGCGCGCAATCCATCGCCAAGGCGGCGAAACAAGCGAACACGGAAATTTTTGTGCAAATGTCGGCCATTGGCGCCGACCCTTCGGGTTCTTCCATCTACGCGAAAACCAAGGCCTTTGGGGAGGCGGCGGTGCGGCAAATCTTGCCCGATGCCATCATCATGCGGCCCTCGGTCGTGTTCGGGCCGGAGGATCAATTCTTCAATCGATTCGCGGCGATGGCGCGGCTCATGCCGGCGCTTCCCTTGATCGGCGACGGTACAACCAAACTTCAGCCGGTCTTCGCCGGGGATGTCGCGACGGCGATCGCGTTGGCCGTGGACGGCAAGGCTAAGCTAGGGATAATCTATGAATTGGGCGGGCCGGAAGTCGCTACGCTCCGGCGCATCATTACGTTCGTCCTGACAGTGACCGGGCGCCGCCGCCGGCTCATCCCGATCTCTTTCGGGCGCGCGAGATCGCTCGCCTTCGTTACCGGAATTATCCGCAAATTGTCACTCGGTCTTTTTCCTGAGATTCTTACGATAACCTCCGACCAGGTGAAACTCTTGCGAAGCGACAATACCGTGTCGCCGCAAGCCGAGGCCGAAGGGCGGACCTTGCGCGCCCTTGATATCACGCCCGAACCATTCGAGACCTTGGTACCTTCCTATCTCTACCGATACCGCAAAACCGGGCAATTCGCCGGCACGCGAACGGTGTGAGTGCCTCACTCTTAACCCGCGGTCGAGCGCGGCGACTGCCGGGCGGAACGCATGATGTTTCTGGCGACACGCACCATGAATGCCGTCCCGAACAGCGGCGTGAGCAAATTGATGACTGGAACGGCAAGGAGCGCCGCCATGACAAGGCCCGCGGCAAACAAGCGAAGCGTGTTATTTTTGCGCAACCGACGAATCTCGCCGAGCGGAAGATAGCGCGAGGCCGCGAGTTCGAAATAGCCGCGTCCGAATAAATAGGCGTTAGCGCCGAAAAACGCGGCGGCGTTGACGCCGGGAACCAGCAGCAACAAAAGTGCGGCAAGATTGACGCCGAGCGACACGGCGGAGAATTTGATCGATAGCCATGCCGCATCGCCGGGCGAAAGAGCCCGGCCTGGCGCTTCGCCCGGAGCCAGTTCATGCTCAACTTCTTCCGCTAACTCGTCGAAGAAAAAGCCGGCGACAATAAACGACACCGGCGCGACCAAAAAAACTAGGCCGATGAAGAGCGAAACCCCGCCAATAAACGACAGGGCAGTCGCCGCCCACGGATAGGAATGGGCGATGCCCGCGACGATAAGCTTGTGAAGCGCGATCCAGACGAGGCCGAGCAACGCAAGCGTCAGCGCCAGCGTCTTCCAAAGAACCGTCCGGAACGGCGGCGCAAGAACCTGGCTCGCGGCGGCAAGCGCGGCATCGAACATGAGTATCCCCGAGCCATTTTTGCGAGAGCGAAAATCGGTCCGCGTTGAGAAAAAACAAGCGATCGGGAAAGGCTCTGGCGCGCTATCCGGCGGCCTGCTCGATTGCCTGCATATCTTGGTCGGACAGCCCGAAATGATGGCCGATTTCATGCACGAGAACATGGCTGACGATGGCGCCGAGCGTCTCTTCGTGTTCCGCCCAGAAGTCGAGGATCGGGCGGCGGTAGAGCCACACCATGTTGGGAAATTGTCCGGTCATCGGTGTCGCCCCGGATTGGGCGCGGCCGCGGCCGCGAAATAAGCCCAACAGGTCGAATTCGCTCGTGCAATTCATCTCGTCGAGCGTTTCGTCGTCGGGAAAATCCTCGACGCGAATCACAACGCCGTCGCAGAGGCGACGGAAGTCTTCCGGCAGAGCGGCGAAAGCTGATTGCGCCATGAGGTCGAGGTCGGCGATCGAAGGTGCCGCGACATCGCGAATGCTGGGTTTCGGAGTGGTCAAGGCGATGGCTTTCCGCCCCCGGCGCGTTCGCGCCGCCGGAGCCGCACATAGAGTGCGCCGGCGCCACCGTGCGGGCGCGAGGCTTCCTCGAAACCGAGGACGATCGGACGATATTCCGCGCCGCGCAGCCAATTTGGTACGCTTTTGCGCAAGATACCCGGCTCCGCGTCGCCGGGTCTGGCCCGCGCCCCCTTGCCGGTCACCACCAGGACAAGTCGTGCGCCCTCGATCTGCGCCCTCGCCAGGAAGTCACCCAGGGCCGCGAAAGCCTCCTGCCGGCGCATGCCATGCAGGTCGATCGCGGCGTCGGGCGCGGCGCGGCCGCGCGCGAGCTTTTGGCGAAGCCGCCGCTCAAGCGGCGCGAGTGGTTGGGGAGCCTTGTGCTCGACCGGCGAAGGAGCTGCCGCGCTGACTCCTTTAGACAGATTGTTACCGGCCTCGCTCAGCTGAAGGTTTGCATCCTTTCGCGGCTGCGGAAGCTGTGGCGAACCACTCCCGGGCCGGCGCGCGACGCCCCGCGTCACGGTAAGCCAGAGCTCGGTCTCCTCAGCGCTCAGCCGCCGGAGCCGGGGCTTGCCGCGGGAAGGGAAGTTTTCATTCACGGTCCGGCGCCTCTTCGGCGGGCAGAAGAACAACGACATCGCCCGCGTGCCGAATATCGCCTGCCCGCGCGCCCGCGTCATCCCCCGAGCCGAAGAAAATATCGGCGCGCGCGGGACCTGTGATAGCGGAGCCTGTGTCCTGCGCGATCATTAGCCGCCGGAACGGCGAGGGATACGAACCGCGCCAAGGCAAATCGGCGTCAATCCAAAATGGCAATCCGTAAGTCCAGATTGCGCGGTCGACGGCGACCGACCGTAATGCCGTCAAGCTTATCCCTTGGCCGCCGATCGGGCCGCTGGCCGGCTCACATTCCTGGCGGTGCGAGAAGAAAACGTAGGATTTGTTGCGGTGCATCAACGCCGCGCCCGCGTCTCCAGGATTTTGGCCGCGCGCACGAACCCATTGCTTGAGGGTGGCAAGCGACAGATCGGCTTCGGCGATTTCGCCGGTGTCGATCAAAATGCGGCCGATCGAGGTATAGGGATGACCATTGCGTCCGGCGTAGGCGAGCCGGAGGAGCCCGCCTTCCGTGAGGCGGACGCGCAACGAGCCCTGCACCTGGGCAAGAAACACCTCGACCTGGTCGCACAGCCAGACGATTGCCGCCGAGTGGCGTTCAATGGCTCCAGCCTCGATGGCGGCGCGGTCCGGATAGGGCGCGACGGCATTGAGATTGTCCGGCCGGCCACGCAGCGGCGCCGTAAAATTGCGCGTGCGCACCAACGATCCCTCGACAATGGGTTCGTAATAGCCTGTTAAAAAACCAGCATTGCGCGCCCCCGCGCATGCGACTCGGTAGGGCCGGAAACGGCGTTCGAAGAACCGCCTCGCTTGCGCGGGCTCGCGCGCTTCTTGGCGGAGCGCCGCGTCGGCGATGGCATTAAGCGCGGGGGTGGCGGGGAGACCAATTCGTAAAGGGCTTTTTTTCGCGGCTATTGCCGCGCAGGATCGCGCGAAAACTTGGAATGCCGCGAGATGATCGTCTTGCCCGAAACCCGCGAGATCCGCAAAAGACAACCGGTTAAGCCACAACTCGCGCCGGTCTCGCGTGCCCGGAGCGGAATCCGGCGGAAAAGCGCTAGCGTTCATTGCCAAAACACCGCCGCACGGCCGCTTGGCTGGAGCTGCCACCGCAGCCAATCAATGCGCGGTTTCGGTCGCGGCGAGTTTCCAGTTCGGATCGCGGGAACGGATGTCCCGGGAGAACGTCCAAACGTCGTCGATCTGCACGACCTTGTCTAGGCTTCCATCGATCACCGTCCCGGCCTGGTCG
>DATARJ010000059.1:0-2166 GCA_036264205.1 Methylocella sp. | reverse complement strand
CCGCCCGCTGCGGCCGACCACATCGCCGACGAAGAGGATGCGCATGCTCACGCGCCTCGCAAATCAATGACCTCGCGCTCGGTTAGCACGAGATCGAGGCGCTCGTCGCGCGGTGTGGTCGGAATTTTTGGAACCTCCTGGGCGGCAAAGGCAATGCCGACGGCGATGACCGGCTTCAATGCCCGCAACTGATGGATAGTCATATCGTAATAACCGGCGCCATAGCCGAGCCGGAAACCGACCCGATCGCACGCCAGCAGCGGCACCAGCAAAATATCGGGCTCCACCTCCAGCGCATCCGGCTTCGGCTCGCGAATCCCCCACTGCCCGCGATCGAGCGGCGCCCCAAATTCCCAAGCCCGCATGATCAACGGCTTGCCGCGCCCGGCAATCGCCGGCAGCGCCAACCGCGCGCCGGCCTCGGCAAGCTTCTGCAGCAGCGGCAGCGGATTGATCTCGCTCTTGAGCGGCATGAAGCCGGAGACGATGGTGCCGGGCGCAATCGCAAGCGGAAATTTTCGCGCGGCAATCGCCTCGGCCGCCGCTTTGCGCGCATCTGCCGGCAACGCGTCGCGAAGCGCGATCGCCTCCTGGCGAAGCGCCGCCTTTGATTCTTCTACGCGGACCGATGACGTCATGGAGTGGATCAAGGATCGGAATTGGTTTTTACCAATCAGGCGGCCTGCAAAATTCGATTCACCTCCGGCCAGCTCTGTGTCCCGAATGTCGCCAAATCCTTTGTCAGCTCGGCGGGCACCCAGTCGATAAGCTGCGGCTTGAATGTCGGCCTGGCCTTGATGCGCTCGAACCAATCCGTGACCTTCGGGCGGGATCGCGTCCACATGGCGGACATGCCCATCATATCCAGCCGATTGACATAAGGAACGAGCCCAATATCCGCCAACGAGAAAGTTGCGCCCGCGACCCACCGGCTTTCCGTAAGCGCGTCCTCCATCTTCTGCAGATAGCTATCATAGAGCCGCAGCGATCTATCGATGCCCGGCGCGCTTAGACCCTCTTTCACAATGACTTTCTTGCGATCGTGCCAGCCGGCGGTCACGGAAACCGGCGGCGTACTGGCGAGGAAGCTGGCGAGGCCTTCGGGCCCGAGACGCGCGACCGTGTGCCGGTGCGAGCAGGCAAACGTGATCTCTCCACACATAGGATGCAGAATTTCGTCAATCGCCTTGGTCCATAGCCGCATCCGGGCGCGGCCGGCTGCGTCGGCCGGCTTGAGCGACGGCTCCGCAAAGACGTCATCGATATACTCGCAGATGACAGTCGATTCCTGGAGAACGTAGCCGTCGTGAACGAGCGTCGGCACAACCGCCTTCGGATTGAGTTTTATGTATTGCGGATCGAACTGATCGCCTTTGAGGATGTCGATGTAATGGCCCTGCCATTGCAATCCTTTTTCGGCGAGCGCGAGCCGCACCTTGGCGGCGCAAACCGACGACCCGTGGTGATACAATTCAAGCATCGCTTTGCTCTTCAAATCCCCTCTGTTCGAGAAAGAGTGCGGAGCCGCGCCGGCCGTAAGAGGCTGATCCCGGGAACCTACATAAGTAGGTGGGCGCCATATGACCGAACCCAGGAGCTCGGCCAGGGACAGCTCCCTGTGGGATCGTAAGGCCCCGGAAGTGTGCTCCTACGCACCAGGCAGCCCCGCCCCGGCAATGTAGTGCGTTGCGCCGGGCAAAGCCATCTCGGCTGTGCCGCTCGCCGGTCCTTCTCCCCGCGGTCGCACGATTGCGGGCCTTCGATTGGCTCACTACTCTATTTCCAGGGGCCACGATCGGAGGACATTCGATGCGCAAGCCCTCGCCCCTGGTTCCTCGCGAAAAACCCGGCTCGACCTCATTACTGGATCGCCGCGCCTTCCTGATTGGAGCCGGCGTCGCCGGGGTGGCGTCCGGCGCGGCGATCGACGCCGCCTATACGCAAATCGCCTCGGCAGCGGACTATTCGTTGCGCATTGCGCCGCTCAAGCTCGAGCTTGCTCCCGGCAAGGTCATCGAGACCTTCGGCTACAACGGCACGGTGCCGGGTCCCGCCTTGCGGCTTCGCGAAGGCCGCCAGGTCAGCATCGACATCCATAACGACACCGACATCGACGACATCATTCATTGGCACGGGCTCTACGTGCCGGCGGCGGCCGATGGCGCG
>DATARJ010000004.1:0-3507 GCA_036264205.1 Methylocella sp. | reverse complement strand
GGTGCGAGAGATCAAGGCCGCGTCCGTCAGCACGTCGAGATGCTTCATGATCGCTGGCAGCGACATGGGAAACGGACGGGCCAGGTCGCTGACGGATGCGCTTTCTCCCTCGCTTAGTTGGGTTATGAGCGCGCGCCGCGTTGGATCGGCGAGCGCCGCGAAAACGTGATCCAGATCGGTGTGCTGATACTTAACCATTTAGTTAACGATACGGCCGGTGCGACGCCCTGTCAAGCGTCGCGTCGAAGCGGCGCGGGGCGCGCCGGGCGCCAGCCGATCCGGTCGCATGGGAAAAGGCTCCGCGCTCCCTTGACATTCACGATGACGCACATGCCTTTCTCCACCTGATGCATCGCATCGCTTCGGGCGAGATCGGCGGGCTCTCCACATGCCCATCGCGCGATTTCGCCCGAAGACCGGGAGCCAGTTTTCGAATGATGTCGAGACTCACCATCGACCGGCTCGGCGAGCGCGGCGAGGGCGTCGCGCAAGGCCCGGATGGCTTGATCTGTGTCCCCTATGCCTTGGCCGGTGAAACTATCACCGCTGAAGTCGATGGTTCGCGTGGCACATTGGCCGAGGTTTTGGCCCCAAGCCCACATCGGATTGCGCCGTTCTGCCGCTATTTCGCGCACTGCGGCGGCTGCGCGGTGCAAACGCTTGCGGCGGATTCCTATGCGCGATGGAAACGCGATCTTGTCGCCAACGCCCTGCGGCGGGCCAACCTCACCAACGAGGTCTCGGACCTCGCCGATGCGCATGGCGCCGGGCGCCGCCGCGCAACCTTTCACGCCCGCCACGCGAAGGGCCGGCCAACCGCGGGATTCATGCAGGCGCGCACGCATGAGGTAGTTGAAATCGACTCTTGCCCCTTGCTCGCCGCTTCGATGAATGGGGCCTTGCCGGCCGCACGCGCGATTGCGCAGGCGCTCGCCGCCTCGGGCAAGCCGCTCGATATTCTCGTCACCGCGACGGCGTCCGGTCTCGATGTAGATCTCAAAGGCCATGGCCCCCTTGGCGAAGACGAGACCCAGACCCTCGTGCGGGTCGCGCTGGAGCGCGACCTCGCACGCCTCTCAAACCATGGCGAGATGGTGATCTCGCGGCGGACGCCGATGCTCGCCATGGGCAAGGCGATGGTGGCGCCGCCGCCGGGAGTTTTTTTGCAGGCGACCGAGGCCGGGGAGGAGGCCCTCGTGGCAAGGGTTTGCGCGCATGTCGCGGGGACAACACGGATCGCCGATCTATTTTCCGGCGTCGGGACATTTACCCTTCGGATGGCGGAGTTCGCGACCGTCGATGCGTTCGATATTGACGAAGCCGCGCTTTCGGCCTTGGCAAAAGCCGCGCGCGTCAAAGGTTTGCGGCCGGTCGCGGTCTCGCCGCGCGACCTTTTCCGGCGCCCGCTGGGGCCGCCGGAGGTCGAACGATATGACGCGGTCGTCTTCGATCCGCCCCGCGCGGGGGCCGAAAAGCAAGCCCTTGTTCTAAGTGCATCCGCGGTGCCGCTTATCGTCGCCGTATCCTGCAATGCCCAAACCTTTGCGCGCGATGCCGCGATCCTATGCGCCGGCGGCTATGAAATAGCGCGGGTCGAGCCGGTCGATCAGTTTCGCCATACGCCACATGTCGAAATCGTCGCCGGCTTCCGGCGCCGAACGCAAGGCCGACGAAAGACCGGCGGGTGCTCGGTTGAAACTAGTGCGGCATGGCGAAGGGCGGCGCCGGCGGGTCGAACCAGCGAAAGGCCAAAAGCCCGATGAGAAAGCCGCCGATATGGGCCTCCCAGGCGACCGTCGCATCGGTGACGCCGAGTGGTACCGGGATGGTGCCAAACAGAAAATTGGCGAGGAACCAGAAGAACAGAAAACTGATCGCGCTGCGATTGAACAAAATTTCCCGCAAAGGCAGCGCCGGCTGGCGATAAGCCGTGCCCTCGTCCGCGCGCTCCGCGAAGCCGAGCGATTCGCCCAGGGGCGCCCCCGGTTGAAAAACGAAACGCACCGCCGCCGCCATGACGCCGGAGACCGCGGCCGAGGCGCCCACGACCGGCTGCAGGTCGGTCATGTGGGTGACGTAGTGCATCGCCGCCCCGGCAACTGCCGCGACCGCGCAAAAAAACAAAAAGCGTGGTGCGCCAAAACGGCGTGCGACAGCCGAGCCGAAGGCCGCGAACCAAAGGCAGTTCATCCCCACATGCAGCCAGCTACCATGCAAAAACGCATAGGTAAGCGGCGTCCACCATTGCGGCTTCCCATCGCCCAGGAAAAAGGCCGCTGCCTGGGCGCGCAGCTCGGTGTCGTCGGCGATCGAATTGAGGGCCAGGGACACGCGGTCTGGAGCGAAGGCGAACGTAAAACGCCCGGGCACGAAGGCGAAGCGCCGAAGAAGCTCGAGATAGGCTTCGGGCGAGAGGAGTTGAGAGAGGCCTTCGATTGCGGCCAAAAGGGCAATGACCCAAACGACCACCGGCGGCACGTTGAAAATTCGCTCTTTTTTGCGCCGCATGCCCGGACTCATGTCTTACGCAACGAATTTCATGGTACAGATCCCGCCTCAGTCAACATCCTCTACCGCGGCCGGGCCGCCACCGGAAACTCTTTGGGCCAGCGCCGCCTCCATAAAACTGTCGAGCCCGCCGTCGAGTACCTCGCTTGGCGTGCCCGACGTTGCGCCGGTGCGAAGATCCTTCACGAGCTGATAAGGTTGCAGCACGTAGGAGCGGATCTGATGGCCCCAGCCGATCTCGGTCTTGGCTGCCTCCGTCGCATTGGCCGTCGCCTCCCGCTTTTCCATCTCCTGTTCGTAGAGCCGCGCGCGCAGCATGTTCCACGCGGTCGCCCGGTTCTTGTGCTGCGAACGCTCGCCCTGGCAGGCAACCACGATCCCCGATGGAATATGGGTGATGCGCACCGCGGAATCCGTCGTATTGACGTGCTGGCCGCCAGCCCCCGAAGAACGATAGGTATCGATGCGGCAATCCGATTCCTGCACGTCGATTTCGATCCTGTCGTCGATCACCGGATAGACCCACACCGAAGCAAAGCTCGTATGGCGGCGGGCATTCGAATCGAACGGCGAGATGCGCACCAGGCGATGGACGCCTGATTCGGTTTTGGCCCAGCCATGCGCATTGTGACCCTTGACGAGCAAGGTGCCGGATTTGAGGCCCGCCTCGTCGCCCGCCGTCTCCTCAATGATCTCGGCCTTGTATTTGTGCCGCTCGGCCCATCGCGCATACATGCGAAACAGCATGCGCGCCCAATCGCAGCTCTCGGTGCCGCCGGCGCCGGCGTGAACCTCGATATAGGTGTCGTTGGCATCGGCCTCGCCGGACAGCAGTGCCTCGATCTGGCGGCGCCCGGCTTCCGCCTTCAGGGCGTTCAGCTGGTCGAGCCCTTCCTTCGCGGAAGCCTCGTCGCCTTCCGCCTCGGCAAGCTCGACGAGCGTGATCGCGTCCAGAAGTTCATTTTCAAAATGATTGAGCGAACCAAGCCTATCCTCGAG